>NZ_DDKA01000017.1:0-241580 GCF_002339225.1 Sphingobacterium sp. UBA2610 | reverse complement strand
GAGCTTTTTTGTTTATAGTGTATCTATTTTTAACGCAATACAACAGTAGATCGTCCCATGATTGCATTATCTTCATATAATAAAACCGTATAGGCCCCTTTAGAGAATCCTTCTTCTGCTGCCCAATAGACGATATAGTCTTCACCTTTGTTGGTAAATAAAATATTGTGTTTAAAAGTATATTGTAATTTCTCGCCATGTACATAGAAAATATTATCACCTTGCACGACCAGATTTCCCTGTGGATCGATAATTCTAACATATATATCACGTTCTCCACTTTTAGCCAACGGATTATCAGCAATGGTAAAGTTGATTTTTAACTTATCGATTTTTTTAGCACGTTCTTCTACAAATTCCTTTCCATTCTTTTTGACTTCAAGGCCATTTATACTGATGCTTGAAACCTTTAATGCTGAAGCAGTCGCAACCTTCTCTTTCAGATCCGAATTTGATGTAACTAATGAAGTAATCTGTTTTTCTTTTTCGACAACAGATTCGTTCAAGTTGGAGTTTTGTTTCGATAAAATCTGATTTTCCTGAATCAGCCGTTGCACATTGACACGATAAGTATCCACCTGCTTCTTAAGCTGATTGATCTTGTGCTGTGCTTCATCGATATCTTTTGCTGTAATACTCTTATTTTCAAGTTTTTTACGAAGCTCTGCGATCTCAGCTCTAGAATCATCCTTCTGCACGGACATCTCTGGAGTCAATTGAACATTTTCTACATCAATTTTATCCAATTCAGCTTCAATACGATCGATTTGTACCTGCAAATTTTCTTTTTCTACTGTAAGTGTATAGACCTTTTCACCATTAGTCTTAAACTTGACATAAAAATATATATTCGTTGCAAGTAATGCTGCTATCGCAATGATAAAGAAGTAAATCTTCGAAGAATCTTTCTTCTTCTCTTCTTCTTTCTTACTCGAAACAACTTCTGAATTTATCATAATATACTGTCATATTCATAGGTATAAATCTATAAATTTATACTATTGAATGTTTAAACAAAAATTATTCCAGTTTTATTTTTTATTACCAATTATGAATTATTCAAAATAATTCAAGGTCTCAAATCCGCCTTGTTTTAAGTATTCTTCCTTTCTCATCAGGTGAAGATCGGATTGTACCATATCTGTTACCAACATCTGAAGATCATATTTTGGCGTCCATCCAAGTTTTGTATTTGCTTTAGTCGGATCACCAATTAGTAAATCGACTTCAGTTGGCCTATAATATGCTGGATCAACTTTGACAACAGTCTGACCAAATTTAATCAGCGATTTATCAATATTTAACTGGGCTAGGCGCTCCTCGTCAATATCGATAATTACCCCCTTCTCCTGCTCTCCCTTTCCACTGAACTCAATCTCAATTCCCAATTCTGCAAAAGCCATGCGAACAAAGTCCCTTACAGTTGTTGTCACACCTGTAGCAATCACAAAATCTTCAGCGGTTTCTTGTTGTAGAATCAACCACATTGCTTCTACATAATCTTTAGCATGCCCCCAATCGCGTTGTGCCGACAGATTACCAAGATATAATTTATCCTGAAGTCCTAGCGCAATTTTTGCTACAGCCCTGGTGATTTTACGTGTCACAAAAGTCTCTCCCCTTACAGGGCTCTCGTGATTGAATAAAATTCCATTACAAGCATACATCTTATAGGCTTCACGATAATTGACAGTAATCCAATAACCGTACATTTTTGCTACAGCATAAGGACTTCGCGGATAAAAAGGTGTCGTTTCACTTTGTGGAACCGCTTGCACCAATCCATAAAGCTCGGAAGTAGAAGCCTGATAGATACGGGTTTTCTCAATCATTCCCAATAATCTGACTGCTTCAAGAATCCGCAATGTACCGATACCATCGGCATTTGCAGTATATTCCGGCGTATCAAAACTAACTTTTACATGAGATTGCGCCGCAAGGTTGTAAATCTCGTCAGGCTGTGTTTCCTGTATAATACGGATTAAGTTGGTTGAATCCGTCAAATCACCAAAATGCAATGTGAAATTTCTATTGTCAAGATGGGGATCTTGATAAAGATGATCAATACGATCTGTATTGAATAAAGAACTGCGACGCTTTAAACCGTGTACTTTGTAACCTTTCTTCAATAGGAATTCCGCTAGATAGGCACCATCTTGTCCTGTTATACCTGTTATTAAAGCAGTTTTCGTGTTTTGTTCAGCCATGTTTCTCTCTAGATTAAGCAATACCTGACGAAATCGTTAGGTATATATCCCATTTTCATACTTAAAATAAGCTTATCCGCCCACAAGATTATCATGCATAGTTGGCTTTTTCACTGTATCGGTAAATTCCGCAGCCTATGACACGAATAAATCATAATGAATTGGGAGTGTAAAAGTATTAAATTTTAAACAAAAAAAGCCATAGGAATTCCTATAGCTTTCTGTTATTCTTCTTTTATCGTTTACGTTTAGTTCGAACGCGTAAAATTAAACACTAAATAGGCTTCTCCGTTAGCAACAGTCAATGGCATACGCATAACTAATTTATTCCCATCCGAATAAGATAAATCCAAACGGTAACCTGTTGTTACGTTCTTCGCTTTATCGCCTGCATAAATCTTTTTAAATTGAAACTGAGGTTCTCCTAAGCCTTTTCCAGGATTATAGATAGACCAAAAGATCTCACGTGATGCACCCGGAGCACATAAAGTTCCTTGCGCATTAAAAGTAATAGATCCTTTACCATTTCCAATAAAATTCCATGTACTACCTACGAAACATTCTGCAGGAGCTTCTTCAAATACACTTTTAATCGTGAATGAAGAAGGTAAATTCTCTCTATCGATTGTATTCAACGTCCATGTACCTTTTACAGCGGATTTCCAATCCGAAGCGCTTGGACCAGAAGCTGCACTCGTGTTGGAAGAAGGATTTCCAGTTGATGTACCTTGCTTCTGTGCTCCACAAGAAAATAAGGTCACCGTAGCAAAAATAGTTGCTAATGATAAAACGAATCGATTCATATCTATAAATTTTAATTTCAAATTGTATTTTTGGGGTAAATTAATCCACAAAACATGAAAATTACAGCCAAAAATCATACCATAAGCAAAATAATCGCAAAAACGCTGTTAAGGTTATTTATCATTTTATTGGCCTTTGCTTCTTATCCGCTTTTTTTAGGACAGGAAGCAAAAAGCAAATTGAATCAAATCAGCCTTGCTTTTACGAACAAGATAGCTCTCATCGCTCCTATCTTGTTATTTTGCTTCATCATTGGATTAATGATCGCTGTGCTCAAGCACAAATATAACAGAATTGACCTAAATTGGCTATTTTCTCTTGCTACTATCTTTGGTATTTTATATTTGATATTATTGTATTCAAGAATTTACCCAACGATTGCTTAAGCCCAATTGCACAATTCGCCAAAGTTTCTAACTTTGGATTCTCCAAAACGCTAATTACAGCCGAACAAGATTGGATGTATAATTTATATGGATAAAAAAAAGGGGCTCAAAATAGCCAAAAATATAGCAAAGATTGTCGTTACTGTAGGAGCCTTATACTGGGTATTTAGCAAGGTATCGCTAAAGGATCTGAAAGAAGCCGTCATCAACTCCAATCCTCTCTATCTATTCTTTGCTTTAGTTGCTTATAGTATCTCAATTTTTATTTCTTCTTCGCGCTTATTGACTTTTTTAAAGGCAATCGGTTTAGATGTTACGGAAAAATATAATTTAAAACTGTATCAACTTGGCCTATTTTACAACCTCATTTTACCAGGCGGTGTTGGCGGAGATGGTTATAAAATATTCTTCCTCAGGAAACGATTCAATATTAAAGGACGAAAATTATTTACGGCCTTATTTTTAGATAGATTAAGTGGATTATGGGCACTGTGCCTCATCATTGCAGCGCTAGTTACTTATATGCCACAACTCGGAATTCCAAACTATCTGACCGTTATTCTATTTATAATAGGGAGCGTTCTCTATTACTTTATCGTAACCAAGTTCTTTAAAGAATACAAGGCTACATTTTTAATAGCCCATTTAAAAGCAATCGGTGTGCAATCCATGCAAGTTATTGCAGCAATTCTTATCCTTTATGCACTAGGATTTAGCGGCAAATTTTCTCCTTACCTATTTTTATTCCTTGCATCTTCTCTTGTTTCGATCATTCCGTTTTCAGTGGGTGGTTTAGGGATGCGTGAGCTTGTGATCATGTGGGGAGCGGGCATATTCCACGTCGACTCACACAATGCGGTTTTAATCACCTTGTTATTTTATATTATTTCCGCTCTCGTCGCGCTTTCAGGAATTTATTTTATCTTTCATCCGCAAGCAATTGGAGAGGACAAATTACCTTCCGCAGAAGAAGTTGAACAAAGTCAAAAACTAGAAGAATAAACATGGCAAATATTATTATTACAGGTGCAAGCAGTGGTGTTGGATTTGAAGCGGTGTTGGATTTGACCTCTAAAAAGGACAACAAAGTCATTGCTTTGGCTAGATCAGCAGACAAACTGAGAAAACTTCATGAAATTGCAGGTCAGCTCAACTATGATGGCGGCACCTTATACCCGGCTCAATTTGATATTGTCTACGATGACTATACTACACTTGTTCCCTTCATCCAATCTAAATTTGATAAGGTTGATATCTTGATAAACAATGCTGGAGCACTCATCAATAAGCCATTTATGGAAACTGATGGAAAGGATTTTGCTGAAATGCTACAAACCAATGTAATGGGACATGTAAATATGATACAAAACGTTGTTCCCATGATGCCATCAGGCTCACATATTGTCAATATTGGCAGTATGGGGGGATTTCAGGGATCATTGAAGTTTCCCGGACTTTCGGCATATTCAACCAGCAAAGCCGCATTAGCAGTGCTTACAGAATGCTTAGCGGAGGAGTTTAAGGAAAAAGGAATCAAAGTGAACTGTCTAGCCTTAGGATCTGCTCAGACCGAAATGTTCGAGGCTGCTTTTCCGGGTGTTGAAGCGGGTACTTTAGCCTTTGAAATGGGACGCTATATTGCAGAGTTCGCTCAAAATGGACATCACTATTTCAATGGGAAAATACTTCCTGTAGCCAATACAACACCTTAATTGGAAAGCCCTTCAAAAAAATATCCCTTGATCTAATATAGTCAGGTTGGTGTAATATAGTCAGGGCCATTTAATAGAACATTAAATGGCCCTGATCTTTTACCCCTATTTGATCCGGAAAGAAATACTAAAACTCGCGGCCTTCAGTTCATTAAATCAATTTGTCTTCAATTTAAGCCATTTTGTAAGGTCATCCATCAATTGTTCATTAAAACTCTCTGAGTTTTCAAAATATTCTTCGATTTTTCCAGTTTGCGCATGCTGAAAAAGGTGATTCAAATTGGGATAATCCTTAATGGTGAGGTCAGTAGTCTTTAAGTGCAGGTGTTGGAGACAATAAATGTTTTCATTTGCAGGAACTTGGACGTCCTTTCCGCCAAATGAAGCAAAAACCGGTATTTTTAGCTGCTTCAGATAATAAGCCGGATCGATACGAAGAAATGTTCTAAACCAGGGGCTCATCATTGGACTGAGTTTAATTTTCATATCAGCAGTCAGGGGATTACCGTTATTTTGCTGAATAAGTTCTTTTTCCAACGATTCGGCCAATGCCTTTGGTGGCGCATCTTCCAATAGAATAGTATACAATCTTCGATTATTTGCTTTATTGATCTGTAATGCTGCTTCAGATAATCCGCCCGCTTTTCCTAAAGCATAACTCTGTAAGATCAGTAAAGAATCTCCTTTGATCACTGGGCCAGACAAAAGTGCAATATACTTTACCTTACTGTTCTCGGATGCCACTATTTCGGCAATTAGGGCTCCCTCACTATGCCCGATCATTCCGATTTTATCCACATCTACTATAGCTTTTTTGCTGAGAAAATCAACTGCAGCATTGGCATCAGAGGCAAAATCAATTGTTGTCGCTAAATTAACTTCTCCTTTAGAGCCGCCTACCCCTCGATCATCGTAACGTAATACAGCAAAACCGTTTTTGGTAAGATGATCTGCAAGCACCTTAAATGGCCTGTGACCAAACACTTCAGAATCCCTATTCTGCTGACCGCTACCGTTGACCAACACCAATGCGGGGAATGGTCCACCATTTTTAGGATAAGTCAGAGCGCCCGTAAGAACTGCATTGCCGGCACTATTTTTAAACGAAACTTCCTCTTCCGTATAGCTATAAGGAGGAAAAACATCCTGCTTACGAGAAAGCCCACTCTGTTCATTCTCGCTTCGTACTAAAATCATAGCAGATTCAAAGGGGCCTTGTTTCATCACCCCTTTCATAACATCTTTATCCCGATCCAAAAAGCCCGCATACAGAAGACCTATATTCTTAACATCCATCCAAATGGAATCGTGTTGAATACGTATTTGATTGATTGGAAATTTCTGCGCTGTTTGCATTGGACTCTCAAAGGTACCATTCCACTTCCCTGCACTATCTTTTTGGATATTGAATACCAGTAGCAGCTTCTGCCCTGAAACCTCAACCTCGCCCTTCCATGAGCCATCAAATGTCTGCGCATGGGTACATGAAAAATGAAAACAAATGATAAATAGGTATAAAATTTTTCTCATTGTCGTTTTTTACTAGAAATTAAACTGTATGCATAAATCCAATATAAAATATAATGCCACAAATACCATACTGATTCCAATCTTCTTATTATTAACGGCTACATTCATACCCTTAACCAATAAATAGAACTGATAGCATAGCAATAACAAACTGATGATTCCAAACATGCCAAACAAGAGCATCTCCGTTTTATCAACTCCAACCAATGTATGATCGTCGCTTTGCACTGCCTTTAAGACTTCATCCGTAAATTTGTCCTGGTTTAACAATTTCCCTAAAAATAAGGCAAGATAGAGCGGAAATGGTATAATCAGAACGACATTTATGACATCGATGATTCTGGTCTTTCTGTTCAATAACATCCCAGTACCGTAAAGAAGTGTAAAAGGAGCCAAAACCATACAGGCATGAACGCCCAATACAGCCCATATCGAAATCACCCTATCCGGTTGATAGAAATGCATAAAACCATTGAACTGCTGGCCCGATAAATAAATAACATAGCTTGATAACAAAAATCCGATAACACCAGCAAAGAATAACTTCCACTCTGGGAATTCCGCAAATGGATTCTGAAAAATCTGTTTAACTTTCATTTTTTAAGAATTGAGATAAGTTCAGCTGTTCAATCGCAGCCGGATTTTGGGTTCCAATAAGTAATATCTTACCAGTTTCCAATGTAAGTTGCAACCCCATATTACCACGAGCTGAAAAAGCCAGACCTCTCACCCCCCTCCTCAATCCCCATCCACCAAACTCACCGATCGGGTTATAGTTTCGTACCTGAATAGCACGGATATCTGCCCAAAGCGTCCTTTTACGATAGAAATTAAATGGGAAAAAATAGACTTCAATTCCATCTTCACGAATAATAGTTTTTAATCGTAGTATGCCAAATAACCCCCACAATACCAAATTGATCCAAAATCCTGGTAATTGAAATAATGGAACAAAATCCAACTGCAAGATATCATGCCAGTGCACAGAAAAACTGGCTACACTGACCGTTAAAAGGATCAAACATAATAACCAGCTAAAAAAAGATTGGCTTTCGGTAAAAAGCGTATTATTTTTCATCATGACATCATTCTTTGTTCATCAATCATTCGATTTCCCTCGCCACTAAATATTTCTATTTCTGCCAACACTATTTTTATTCATAAGAGCTTTCATTTTTTGAATCAGATCATCCAGGATATTACGAACTGTCGGATAGGATTTTCCCATTTGGTTTGCCATTTCCTTTAAACTTCCTGAGTGTATCAAAAAATTCAGAACAAATTCTTGCTCCTCAACAGTAAGTTGCATTAACACGGGTAATGAAAACTTTCCAACAACTTCGGTTTCACAGGAGTCACACACCAATTTAGCGACTTTTAACTTCGCTTCACAACAAGGGCAATCAACCGGTATTTTTTTCATTAAATAATAACTATATTAATATTATTAAATATAACATTAATAATATTAAAACAAAACACTATAAAATCAATATTTTTTAAAAACCACTGCTTAATGATATATTTGTATCATTAAATAACATTTATGAAGAAGTTTTTAGGCTATTTCCTATCTATAATATTTTGGCTTTGTTTTGGTTTATCCTTGATTATCTTCCACCCTATACAGTGGTTATGTTTAAAGCTGGGTGGATATAATGCACACAAAAAGAGTGTGGATATATTAAATGCCTGTCTCGTTGCCTGCTATTACACCCTATTCAATCGGGTGACGTTTATCGACAATAAAAATATTCCAACAGGGCAACCCATAGTCTTTGTAGCCAATCACCAAAGCACCTTTGATATTCCGCCAATGATCTATTTTTTACGCAGGTTTCATGGAAAATTTATTTCTAAAATTGAACTTGCCAGCGGTATACCTAGCATCTCCTTTAACTTAAAACATGGTGGTGCCGCAAATATAGATCGCAATGACCCCAAACAGTCTATTGCTGAGATATTGAAGCTTGCGAATAATATGAAAACCAAAAACTGGTCCGCGTTTATTTTTCCAGAGGGAACAAGATCGAAAACCGGAAAAATGAAGGCCTTTCATGTTGGCGGAATTGCCACATTACTAAAGAAGAATCCGAACGCACTCGTTGTTCCTATCGCCATCACAGGATCATATGAAATGGTACAATATGGGATGTATCCATTAACCCCATTTCTTCATATGACCTGGGAGGTTCTAAATCCTTTGGATACGGAGGGCAAGAATATTGAAGAGATCGTTAAATTAGCTGAGGAAGCTATAAAACTAAAGGTCGAAAAATTGCAGTAAGCTACTTGACCTGCCTCCCTTTCCAGTCATACTTCCCAACGTTACCCAATATGCCGATATAAGCTAGATAAAGGATATGAGCCAGGCTTAATAAAGGAAGATACCATAAGAGTTCATTTCTGCTTGCGAACCTGGTTAAAGGTTGAATAAAAAGAAATTCGACAGTCATCTTCAATAACAACGCGAACAGTACTACCCAAGCAACAAATTTCACACCACAGAGCGCAAGAACTGCAGCAACCAATATCAATAAGTTGAAAAACCAAATGGAAATCCCCAATGCGATGACACCTTTATTTTTATATTTGGTACTTTTTGAAGCCCAGCGTCTACGCTGACTAATGAATGATTTCAAATCTGGTTTTGCATCTGTATAAACAACGGCATCTTGTGATTTACAAAAGATTATACGATCGGGATATTGTTCTGCTACCTTATGTAAAAAAAGTTCATCATCTCCGGATGCAAGCTCATCAATCCCTTTAAATCCGCCCATTTGTTTAAAAATATCCTTTCGATAGGCCAAATTCGCTCCATTACAGGTCGTTGGTTTTTTATTACCAATACCTGCAGCGCCCAAACCTATCAAATACAAAAATTCCAGGGTCTGCAGTCGTTCAAAAAAACTCTTTTCTTCTGAATACACTACTGGAGAAGATTGTAGATAGGCACCTTCTTTCTCAAATGAACTGATAACTGTCTTTAGCCAGTTCGACCCCATGCGGCAGTCAGCATCTGTAGTGATAATAATTTCGCCATGACAGCAATCTATCGCTCTTGAAATTGCTAATTTCTTGTAGGAATTCAAACGGCCATTTTCGTTCAATTGAATCAGCTTGACACCTTTTTCTTCATATTCTTTCACAATCAAAGACGTACTATCGTCCGAATGGTCATCGATAATAATTAACTCCAGGAGCTCTCTAGGATAATTTTGCCCTAGTATCGATTCAATGGTGCGCCTAATATTTAACTCCTCATTCCGCGCTGCGATAATGACAGATACAGTCATTGTTGGCCTAACAGTATTGTTAGGCTCCGAAAGCAAGAACCAGCCTCTGCGCATCCATAAAACTAGAATTACGTATACGCAGGCAAAAATGATCAATAAATAGTTAAGAATTTGTATCACCGAAAAAATTTATCTTAAAAACAAAAATAGAACCAAATATAGCTGGAAGAATCAAATTGACGAACCAAATACAGGAAACAATAGCCATTACAGCAATTTCCTGTGTGGTAATATAACTATATAGATTGCTTGCAACGAAACTTCTAACACTGAAATCAAAAATATCCAATGTAGGTAGCGCTGCCTGCACAAAAAATAGGATAAAAATCATCAGAACCATGGATAAAAGCGGTAACTCAGGTAGCGTTAGCTTCATCAAGATGATATACTGAGAAGTAAAAATGACAAATCGCGCCAAAGAATTTAAAAGAACAATACGGAGCTCGCGCATTGAATAGTGTTCCAATACTTCAAAGAAAGGCTTAATCCGTTTCAAAAACTTAATTTTGCCGACCAATAAATCGATCCATTTTACATTGAAATATAAGATGACAAATCCTCCGGCATAAATAATTGCAAGTAGCCATACACCAAATTGTACGGTTAAAGGAGTTGAGAGAAATTTACAGATAAACCAAGCGATACTTAATGATCCCGCAACGCTTGTGAGCACCAATTGTGCAAATAATCCAACGCCCATCGCCACGGCTCCTTTTGCCCGATGTTGAGGCTGTAAAAAAAGAACGCGTCCACCATACTCTCCAATCCTATTGGGAGTAAAAATAGCCCAGGTAAGTCCGCAAAAAACGGATTGGAAGGCCTGCCAAAATGAAATACGTTCCAGTTTAGAGGCAAGATACTGCCATTTAACGACTTCAAGCAACCAATTTACAAGCATTAACACCACGATCAAAACCAGGGTCCAAACAACAGAATGTTGTTCTAAACCTGCTACTAGGGTTTTAAACTTCGCAATATTACTTTTATCAGATACTTTCACGGCAATATACCAGGTCGCCAGGGCGAAAACCAGCATCTTCAATAAAAGACTGATGTATTTTTTTTGTCTTCCAGTCAACTTTCGATAATTAGAGAGCAATGTTACTAAATTTTAGCCAAATGATTAAGTTTTGTCGAATGCAATCCGCGAATAAAACGCAAAATTTGTAATATTGTATATGCAGAAGGAAAAGGCGAAAGAAAGAATAATTTTAGGGATCGACCCCGGTACCGTTGTACTGGGATATGGCATCATCAAAGAAGTTGGCAATAACATATCCTTGATCTCAATGGGGGTCATCAAAATGGGACATTTAGACGATCATGCTCTAAAACTACAACGTATTTTCAAAAAAACTTCGGCTTTAATGCAGGAATATAATCCCGACTGCGTAGCCCTTGAATCACCATTTTATGGCAAAAACATACAGGTCATGCTCAAACTAGGGCGAGCTCAAGGTGTTGCTATGGCGGCGGCGCTGGCGCAAGATATTCCGATCTTTGAATATTCTCCAAGAAAGATAAAACAATCCGTTACAGGAAATGGAAATGCGACAAAGGAGCAGGTTTCCGCTATGCTAAAAAATCTATTAAAATTTGAGGAAACACCACAATTTTTAGATGCCACCGACGGATTGGCAATTGCTGTCTGCCACTCGTTTCAGAAAAATGCAGTATCAGGCAACAGTAAGTCGTACACGGGATGGTCCGCCTTTATCAAAGATAACAAGGATCGAATCAAGTAATCACATTTGCACCTGACGAATCACATTCTTCACATTCAATTCCACAATATCCGTCATCGTTTTACACTTGAGGTAGGAGTTGTTCTGATAAAATTCAGCATAGCCCTCACGTAACTGTTTGATATTCTCCTGGGTCGAGAGCACCTGCGTTTGCGAGGCATCCCTCAGATCAGCGATCCGATGTCTTTCGCTTCGAACTCTATGCACAATAGAGGAACGCTCCTCTTGTTGGTATTGCAGTACTGTTTTTTCATTGAGATGTTCCATCGCCAGTTTGACATAGGGAAGATTCTCCTTAAAAAATTGCGGCATATATACCTTCGGATTTCCTTCATAAAACTGCTGGTCAAAATCTATTGCCCGAATTCGAAACTGGAAATCATCAAAATCTGGTGTAATCTGCATCACGAAATTGTATGCCCGCATATCCCCCAACAACGTAATAATACATCGCTCATTAAACTTGACAAATTCTTTGGAAATCCGGGTCAGATTATAATCAGGCGAGAACATACGTGTTTTCGAAAAAGTGTCTCCCGGAATTCCAACAATATGTTCCTCAACCAAGGTATCATGGTCTACCATATAATTCACCTGATTGGGCGACAATATTTCTTCCAACTCCAGTCCATATATTCTTGATGCATCGGCCTGCTTGATGTAAAAATAATCATACACATCATTTAAACGGTTCACGATACGAATACGAAAGGGTTTCGTATTGCCAAAGCCGCAGTACTCGACACGATCAATATATTTATGCTGGACGATTCGCGTATTACCTGATGCTTTCAATTTAGCATAAATCACCTTCAACCCGTCATATAATTGGTCAATGAGATATTGTGGATACAGTGGAGTCTCCCAAAAAGTATCGTTGCCAAATTTATCCATAACAGGTACTGTCTCCGTAAAATTCAGTAGATCCTTATATCCTATAGGCAATTTTTCATCTCGCTGATACAGCTTAAGGTATTTATGAAGTCCTTCCCCTACTTCAAAAATCGGCTTCTTTTTCGAAATCTTTACATCTTGAACTTCTTCCATCGCTATTCCGTATTTGATTTTTCGTTTACTCAAACATCACACGGTTGGCTACATTTTTAACCTAACAACCGCTAAATACGAACTGATTAGATTGTTAATAGGCCAACTGCATTTCCTACTTCTTAAAAAGGCAATACTAAATTAATTTATCATAATCCTGATTTCAAACATGAAAACAATCACTTAACCTATAATAAGATCACCATGAAACAATTATAATCACTTTCAATCAAAAACATATAACATTATCAATATGAATAAGTATTTTTTATTAAATTTACATCTATAAACCGAAAATTCTTAGTAATTTTGAAATAAATTTAATTACTTTAGCTATTGGTCCGATTTTGATGCAACGGCCAATTAATGAACACAAAAACCATTGTTAATGGAAAATCAATATGCAAACTATGATCTAGACAATTTGGATATCCAAATCTTGTCTATTCTAATGAACGATGCCTCTATTCCTTATACAGAAATAGCAAAAAAGCTAATTGTATCAGGTGGTACAATTCACGTTAGAATGAAGAAGATGGAAGAATTAGGTATCATTAGAGGGTCAAATCTAATTATCAATCCTCAAAAAGTCGGATTTGATATCACGGCCTTTTTGGGTATCTATCTTGAAAAAGGTTCACAATATGCAGATGCGGTAGATAAATTGAAAGAAATCAAAGAAGTGGTCGAATTACATTATTGTACTGGCCAATACAGTATTTTTGCAAAAATCATCTGTAGAGATACAGTTCACCTCAGAAAAGTATTGAATGAAGATATTCAATCCGTACCTGGGATTCAACGTACCGAGACGATCATCTCTCTCGAAGAGAGTATCAAACGTCAAATCAGCTTAGTCTAGTATAAAAAAAGCTTCCATAAAAATGGAAGCTTTTTTTATACTATCTGTTCTAACATTTCGATATAGAGATCGATCCCTGCTCTAATTTCATCGATATAGATAAACTCATCCGCCATATGTGACCGAGCGCTATCACCAGGCCCCAACTTCAGAGAAGGGACAGGAATAAGAGCCTGATCGCTCATCGTCGGCGATCCATATACCTTACGCCCCAGGACAACACCTGCTTTGACAATTGGATGCGTTTCAGGAATAGAAGAAGACTTCAGACGCGTCGATCTCGCTGTGACCTCTGATTTTACATGAGACTTGATAATATCCAACGTCTCTTCATTCGAATAAGCATCTGTGGTTCTGACATCGACAACAAAGTTACAAGTAGCCGGTATCACATTATGTTGTGATCCCGCCTGAATTACGGTTACCGACATCTTAATCGGGCCTAAGGTTGACGAAGTCCTTTCAAACGTATAATTTTGAAACCATTCAATATCCCTAATCGCTTTGTAGATTGCATTATCGCCCTCATTACGTGCGGCATGTCCAGCTGTCCCTAATGCTGTACAATCCAACACCATCAGTCCCTTTTCTGCAATTGCCAAATCCAATAAGGTAGGTTCACCCACAATTGCAAAATCAATTGAACCGATATCATCCAAAACAGATTCTACACCGTTCTTACCTGAGATCTCTTCTTCGGCACTAGCGACAAGACAGAAGTTATACTTCAAGTCCGTATGCTGGTAAAAATACAAAAATGTAGCTATCAATGATACCAAACAGCCTCCGGCATCGTTGCTCCCCAATCCGTACAATTTACCTTCCTCTACAGTCGCCGCGAAAGGATCTCTTGTATAACCTGTATTTGGTTTTACTGTATCGTGATGGGAGTTGAGTAATATCGTAGGTCTGGTGCTATCATAATGAGCGTTATATACCCAGACATTATTGCCTTTTCGATGTGTTTTGATATCACGCTCCTGAAAGAAGCGAACAATTAAATCCGCTGTGAACTCTTCCTCTTTACTTAAAGACGATAGTCCAATTAATTGTTTTAAAAGGGCCAAAGCATCTTCAAATAAGCCCTGCTTATCCTTCATGGTATAGTCCTCCTGCTTTATCCGCAGATAGTTTAATTCCTTTTATAAAAGCAGAACTAAAACCATTATGTTCCATTTCGTTCAATCCCGCTATTGTACAGCCCTTCGGTGATGTTACCTTATCAATCTCTCCTTCTGGATGAGCATTGGTGTGCAATAACAAATCAGCAGCGCCTTTTGCAGTTTGAACCGCCATCTTTAATGCATCATGCGCATGAAATCCGATTTCAACTCCACCTTGTGAAGCAGCACGAATCGCACGTAGGAAGAATGCGATACCGCAAGCACACAACGCTGTTGCCGATGTCATCAGGTCTTCATTAATTACAACCACTGAACCAACAGTTTCAAACATCTTCTCAACCTCTTTCAAACTATCCTCTGAAGCATTGTCACTGGCAATACACGTCATTGATTGCGCTATTGCAATTGCCGTATTGGGCATTGCTCGTATCACTGTGGCATCTGCCCCCAACTCTGCTTTTAAATCGGCACAAGAAACTCCCGACACAATAGAGACAAAAATCTGATTGGTCTTTTCAATTACAGGAGCCACTTCCACCAATACCTTTTTTAGTTGTTGAGGTAGGATTGCGAAAACAACAATATCAGCCCCCTTTACAGCGAGTTTATTATCATTACTTATTGAGAAGCCTTGGCGCGCTTCTTCGGCCAGTGCATTCAAATTTCTCCTCGTCAAGGTAATATCGGCAGCATGGGCAAATTCACTTTTTACAAGTCCTTTTGCCAAAGAAAGACCGATATTACCGCTTCCGATAATGGTGACCTTTTTCATAGCGATCGTTGGGTTTAGGTTAGATTTTTATTTTAATGTCAAGCAAGTGCCAAATTGTCCTTGTTGAAACAAATGCAGATTATTAGCATTTCCAATATAGACCTCTTGAACACCTTTATTTATAGCATTGAATGCATTTTGCAACTTAGGGATCATCCCGTCGTTCACTACGCCGGATTCCTTAAGATGTTCAAACTCTTCTGACTTAATCGTTGGGATTACCGAATTCTCATCTGTTACATCCCGTAAAACGCCGTTCTTCTCGAAACAATAAACCAAAGAAGTTTCATATAATGAAGCCAAAGACACCGCCAATGAAGAAGCTATTGTATCCGCGTTGGTATTGAGCAATTGTCCAAGGCCATTATGTGTAATAGCTGAAAACACAGGAACAAAACCCGCTTCCAAAAACTTTTTGATGGCCAAGGTATTTACAGAGTCATGTAACAAATCACCTACAAAACCATAATCGATATCTTTTACAGGACGCTTTATCGCTTTAATGACATCCCCATCAGCTCCGGTTAATCCGACAGCATCACATTTCAAATTTTGCAACTTCGCAACGATTGTCTTGTTTGTCAATCCGGCGTATACCATTGTTACAACGCGTAACATTTCCTCATTTGTCACACGCCGCCCTTCTACCATTTGGGCTTCGATGCCCAGTTCACTAGCCAAACGAGTTGCAATTTTACCTCCACCATGTACAAGAATCTTTTTCCCTGATAATGCGGAGAACTTTTCTAAAAAAGAATCCAATTGGCGTTCATCATCAATAATATTCCCGCCAATTTTAATAATATTTAATACACTATTAGCCATTACGCAACTTTTCCCAATAAAAATAGTTTTTCAAAAATCAATAGGATTGTACTATACCAAATCCTCTAACATACGTTTCAAAACAACCTGAGCAGCCCAAACACGGTTGCTGGCCTCTTTAATCACGAGTGAGTTTGGCCCATCCAAAATTTCTGAAGATAATTCGAGATCTCTTCGTACTGGCAAGCAATGCATGATTTTGGCATCATTTGTCAGCTTCAGCTTCTTATTATCCATCATCCAATCTTTATCAACACCATATACCTCGCCATATTCCTGATAAGAAGACCAGTTTTTCACATAGACAAAATCAGCATTCTTTAAACTTTCTTCAAGATCATTAGATACGGTTGCACCGGCTGTAAATTCTTCACTTAACTCATAGCCCATAGGTTGAGCTATCGTAAAATCGACCAATCCCTCTTCTTGCGCTTTGCACATCCATTCTGCAAAAGAATTAGGTACCGCTTGAGGTAATGCCTTAACATGCGGAGCCCAAGCCAAAACCACTTTTGGTTTCTCGGTCTTTTTATACTCAGTGATGGTAATCATATCCGTCAAACTCTGTAGCGGATGCCGCGTTGCACTTTCTAAGGAAACAACAGGAACACCACAGTATTTAATGAATTTGTTGAATAAGTCTTCACTATAATCCTCTTCGCGATCTTTCAATTTTGGAAAGGAACGAAGTCCCAAAATATCACAATACTCGCCCATAACAGCAGCGGCTTCACGAATATGTTCAACAGTTGTCCCGTTCATCACAACACCATCCTGTGTTTCAAGAGCCCAACCATCTTTATCCATATTCATAACCATCACATTCATGCCCAAATTCATCGCCGCTTTTTGTGTGCTCAAACGTGTACGTAAACTGGGATTCAAAAATACAAGTCCCAGCGTTTTGTGTTGACCAAGATCCTGATTGTCATATGGTGCAGCTTTCAAATTTAACGCTTCTTGAACAACGTCCGCTACACTGGAAACATCCTTAACAGAGAAAAACTTTTTCATCTATATCTATTTATTCGAGTGCATCTTCAACGGCAATAAATAAGCGCGTCACACTCAGTATATATTTTAACTAATACAGTGCAATCAAATTTCCACAAGCTGAAACAGCCATTGGCCAATTTGACAGCATTTAGGGGTTTACGCAACCGTTACGGCCTTTACATGCTCCTTTAATGCAGATAAAAACTGATCCGCATGCTCTTTCGTCATATTCAGGGCAGGTAATAAGCGAATCACAAATGGCTTAGCCTCTCCCGTAAAGATACGGTTCTTTAACAAGAGATCCTTCTTCACATGACCCAACGATGCTGGAAGTTCGATACCGATCATTAATCCCCTACCTCTAACTTCAATAATTTCCTCTATTTGCTTCAATTCATTGATAAGATAGGTGCCGACTTGTGCAGCATTTTCCATAAGCTGATCTTGTTGGATGACCTCCAAAACAGCCAAAGCTGCCGCGCATGCAAGATGATTCCCCCCGAAGGTAGTACCCAAACTGCCGTAAGTAGCTTTAAATTTAGGCGATATACTTATTGCTCCGATTGGAAACCCATTGCCCATACCTTTTGCCATGGTATAAATATCAGCTTCGACGCCGGAATAATCCTGGGCGTAGAATAAGCCCGTCCTGCCGTAGCCACATTGTACTTCGTCTGCAATGAAAACTGCATTATATTGATCACAAAGAGACCGAATCAAACGAAGAAAAGAAACTGAAGCCTCCCGAATACCGCCAACTCCCTGAATACTCTCTACAATAACGGATGAAATTTCCTCACCATAAGATGCGAAAGCGCTGGTTAAAGCCTCTTCATCATTAAAAGGAAGAAAAACAATATTGTCCGTCTCGTTTACAGGAGCCACGATACTCGGATTGTCTGTTGCAGCAACAGCTAACGATGTGCGTCCATGAAATGCTTTTGAAAATGCAATAACCTTCTTTCTTTTGTTATAAAAAGAAGCTAATTTCAATGCATTTTCATTCGCTTCTGCGCCCGAATTACAAAGAAATAAATCATAATCAACCTTTCCCGACACTTCCCCCAACAATCGGGCAAGTTCACGCTGAATTGGAATTTCAACAGAATTAGAATAGAACGCAATGCGGTTCAATTGCTCTGTTATACGTTGTACATAATGTGGGTGCGTGTGTCCGATCGATATCACAGCGTGGCCACCATACAAGTCCAAGTAAGCATTTCCTTCGGCATCCCACACCGTTGATCCATTAGCTTTTACTATGTTAATGGGATTAATGGGATAAACATCAAATGGTTTCATCTTAATGAATTATAGATTGATAAACGAAATAGCTTGTAATAGAAAAAGCTATCAGATTTTAGCAATACAAATATATTAGTTATAACGGTAGGAATGGTCATAAAATAAAAAAAGTCCTCTTAAAAAGAGGACTTTTTTATGTTAGATCAGCAGAATACTATTCTCCGTCTACTTTTTCTTCACCTTCTACTTCGGCTTTAACTTCTGCAGGAGCTTCAGTTTCGGCAGTAGCAGCTTTTTTAGCACCACCACGACGACGAGTCGCTTTTTTCTCAGCAGCAGCAGCTTTTTTACCGTAGATTTCGTTGTAATCAACTAGTTCGATGAAAGCCATTTCTGCGTTATCACCTAAACGGTTTTCCATTTTGATGATACGCGTGTAACCACCTGGACGGTTAGCTACTTTTTCAGAAATTTCGCGGAATAAGATAGAAACTGCGTCTTTATCTTTCAAATAAGCGAATACTGTACGACGAGAGTGTGTTGTGTCGTATTTAGATTTAGTAATCAAAGGCTCAACATACGTACGTAACGCTTTAGCTTTAGCCAAAGTAGTTGTAATACGTTTGTGTAGGATTAATGATGTCGCCATGTTAGCCAACATTGCTTTTCTATGGCTATCCGTACGGCCTAAGTGATTTACTTTTTTTCCGTGTCTCATTTTGATTTTATTATACTAACCGTACCGTTTTTGTATAGTTCAAATAGGTAAAAATCACCTATTCAGACAGCCAAAAGGAATTACGACTAGTGGTCGCTTAATAAATTATTATTCTTCGTCTAATTTGTATTTCGCCAAGTTCATTCCGAATGATAAACCTTTTGATTTAACCAATTCTTGGATTTCACTTAACGATTTTTTACCGAAGTTTCTGAATTTCAACATATCAGCCACGTCATAAGTTACTAACTCAGCCAATGTGCGAATATCTGCAGCCTTCAAACAGTTCAATGCACGAACTGAAAGATCAAGATCTACTAATTCTGTTTTCAGAATCTTACGCATATGTAAGATTTCTTCATCAACAACTTTAGTTTCTTCTTTCGTTTGAGACTCAAGAAGCATATTCTCATCAGAGAATAGAATAAAGTGTTGAATTAAGATCTTAGCAGCTTCTTTCAAAGCTTCTTCGGGGTGAATTGAGCCATCAGTAGAGATATCCAACAACAATTTCTCGTAGTCAGTTTTTTGCTCTACACGGTAATTCTCAATGGTATATTTAACATTCTTGATCGGAGTAAAGATCGAATCGATTGCGATAACACCTACTGGAGCATCCACAACTTTATTCTCATCAGCATTTACGTATCCACGACCTTTGGCAATACTCAATTCCAATTCAATTGTCACTGAATTATCCATGTTACAGATTACCATGTCTGGGTTCAAGACCGTAAAGTTATTAGAGAATTTTGTGATATCACCAGCTAAGAATTGTTCTTGACCATTGATTACTACAAATACCTTTTCGTTGTCGCCAATCTCACCTGTTTTTTTGAAACGAATTTGTTTCAAGTTCAAGATAATTTCAGTTACGTCTTCAACAACACCTTTGATCGTTGAAAATTCGTGCGAAACGCCAGAAAACCTTATCGACGTAATTGCATATCCTTCTAAAGAGGACAATAGAATACGGCGCAAAGCATTACCAATGGTTACACCAAAACCAGGCTCCAATGGACGAAATTCAAACGTACCATCAAAATCCGTAGATTTTTGCATGATAACTTTATCCGGTCTTTGAAATGCTAAAATTGCCATTTATTTTCTTTTAATGTTTTATTTGTAATAATAATTGTAATACAATAGAAGATGCATACCCCAAAAATTGGACTATGCATTCTTCTATTTTATTTATTATTTAGAGTATAACTCAACGATTAAGTTCTCTTTGATGTTTTCAGGAATGTCAGCTCTTTCTGGATAGCTTAAGAAAGTACCTGTCAATTCTTTCGCATTCCACTCTAACCAAGAAAATTTATTTACAGTACGACCTGCAACTGAATTTGTGATGGCTTCAAGTGTTTGAGAACGTTCACGAACTGCTACAACGTCACCTGGACGCAAGCTATATGATGGAATGTTAACAACTTCGCCGTTAACAGTAACGTGTTTGTGGGATACCAGCTGACGAGCAGCGGCACGAGAAGTAGCGATACCTAAGCGGTAAACTACGTTATCCAAGCGAGCTTCTAACAATTTCAAGAAGATCTCACCTGTAATACCTTGTTTAGAGGCAGCTTTAACAAATAAGTTTGAGAACTGACGCTCCAATACACCGTAAGTGTATTTTGCTTTTTGTTTTTCTAACAACTGAATAGCATATTCAGATTGTTTACCTCTGCGTTTAGAAGCTCCATGTTGTCCAGGAGGGTAATTTTTCTTTTCTAACGCTTTATCTGGGCCGAAGATCGGCTCTCTAAATTTACGGGCAATTTTGGACTTAGGTCCTGTATATCTAGCCATTTTCTTTTACAATTAAAGTATCTATCAGCCTATAGCCGATGAATCTTATCTTTAAATTAATTAAACTCTTCTGCGTTTTGGAGGACGACAACCGTTGTGAGGAAGTGGAGTGATATCTTTGATAGTAGTCACATCGATTCCTACTGTTTGCAATGTTCTGATTGCCGATTCACGACCAGCACCAGGTCCTTTAACAAACACTTCAACTTTACGTAAACCCAAATCGTGAGCAACTTTTCCACAGTCTTGTGCAGCCTGACCAGCAGCATATGGCGTGTTCTTTTTAGAACCACGGAAACCCATTTTACCAGCACTAGACCAAGAAATAGTTTGACCTTGATTATTCGTCAAAGTTACAATGATATTGTTAAACGTTGCGTTAATGTGAGCCTGACCTACAGGTTCGATAACAACGATACGCTTTTTTGCAGCTTTTTTAGTTTTAGCCATTTCTTATTTATTATTTAGTAGCTTTTTTCTTGTTTGCAACTGTCTTACGTTTACCTTTACGAGTACGTGAGTTGTTTTTAGTACGTTGACCACGAACTGGTAAGTGTTTACGGTGACGCAATCCACGGTAACAACCGATATCCATTAAACGTTTGATGTTTAATTGAATTTCAGAACGCAATGCACCTTCAACTTTCAATTCGTCGTTAATGATGGTACGAATTGCTGCCAATTGCTCATCATTCCACTCTTGTACCTTCACATCTTCGCTGATACCAGCTTTTTCCAAGATATATTCAGCTCTTGTACGACCGATACCAAAAATATAGGTAAGGCCGATCACACCTCTTTTGTTTTTAGGTAAATCAATACCTGCTATCCTTGCCATATAATATTAAGCTATTATTTTTTTAATGAATTAACCCTGACGTTGTTTAAACTTTGGGTTCTTTTTGTTGATTACAAAAACTTTACCTTTACGACGGATGATCTTACAGTCCGCGCTACGTTTTTTTATTGATGCTCTTACTTTCATGATATTTATTTTTTCAAAAGCTTGCACTAATACAAGGGCTTACGGCTATTTATAGCGATAAGTAATCCTTCCTTTAGTCAAATCATACGGAGACATTTCCAATTTAACTTTATCACCAGGTAAAATTTTGATATAGTGCATGCGCATTTTACCAGAAATATGGGCAATGATTTCATGTCCATTTTCCAACTCTACCCTAAACATAGCATTAGAAAGTGCCTCTCTAATTATACCGTCTTGTTCTATTGAGGCTTGTTTAGCCATATATTCTCGATTAAATTTAATTTAAAAGCCTGCGAACAGGAGTGCAAAGATAAATAAAAATAATTGAAAACCAACTACTTTTTGTTCAAAACTTTCTCTACATGTTCGAATGTCAGCAACACATCTGGTTCTCCTTTTCGGATTGCAACCATCTGTTCGAAGTGCGCCGATAATTTCCCATCCACTGTACTTACTGTCCAACCATCATCCCAAAAACGAACACCCGCACGCCCTGCATTGATCATCGGTTCGATACAAATAACCAAACCTTCTTCCAATTTAGGACCAGCACCTCGTTTTCCATAATTGGGAACCTCAGGTTTTTCATGTAAGTGATAACCAACTCCGTGTCCAACCAGTTCACGAACAATTCCGAATCCGAATTTGCTCACATACTCCTGAACAGCTGAAGAAATATCCCCAACACGTTTACCAGCCACCGCCTGTTCAACACCTTTGTACAATGATTCCTTTGTTACATCCAGTAACAACTGTGCTTCTTCAGATATTTCACCTACACCAAAGGTGTATGCTGAATCACTGATAAAGCCGTTCAGATTGACACCACCATCGACCGAAACAAGATCTCCATCTTTAATTTCATAATCACTTGGAAAACCGTGTACAATTTGATCGTTGACAGATATACACAAAGAATATGGAAATCCCTGATAATTTAAGAACGCAGGCGTCCCGCCGTTATCATGAATATACTCATAAGCTAATTTATCAAGAGATATAGTCTTTACCCCAGGTTTAATCACTTTTGCGATTTCACCAAGCAATTGCGAAAGCACATCTGCTGACTTCCGCAATTGCTCTATATCTTCTGCTGACTTATAAAATACTTTAGACATCTAAAGAAATTAAATTGCCGAATGATCCATTCCCTCAACAGACGCGGCCGAACGACCTTTAATACGACCTGTTTTCATTAATCCATCGTAATGACGCATCAATAAATGAGATTCGATCTGTTGCAAAGTATCCAACACCACACCTACTAAAATCAATAATGACGTACCACCGTAGAAGTGCGCAAATTGATTATTAATACCAAACAAACTTGCAATAGCAGGTAGAATAGCAATGATCGCTAAGAAAATTGCACCTGGAAATGTAATATTTGATATTACGCGGTCTATAAAATTACTAGTTTCCAATCCCGGTTTAATACCCGGTACAAAACCTCCGTTCTTCTTCATGTCGTCCGACATCTGTTGTGGGTTCACCATAATCGCTGTATAGAAAAACGTAAATGCGATAATTAACACCGCAAATGTCACGTTGTATGCAACAGAAGTATAGTTACTCAACGAAGTCAAAAATTCCGACTGAAGATTTGGGAAGAACTGTCCTAAACTCATTGGCACAAACATGATTGCCTGCGCAAAAATGATAGGCATTACACCTGCAGCATTTACCTTTAACGGTATATACTGACGTACTCCACCGACTTGCTTGTTTCCAACGATTTTCTTCGCGTATTGTACAGGGATCTTACGAACACCTTGTACGATCAAGATCGTAAAGATCACAACAAAGAACAAAGCTACAAATTCAAGCAACAATGGAATTGGACCACCACCACCTTTCGCCATTCTAGAAACCCATTCCGCAGTGATACCACTTGGCAATTGAGCGATAATACCAGTCATGATGATCAAAGAAATACCATTACCGATACCTTTATCCGTAATTTTCTCTCCTAACCACATCACAAATAAAGTACCGCCTGTCAAAACTATAGCAGTCAGAATAGTGAATAATGGGTCAGCTATTGTCTTAGCACTTGGCTCGATTTGAGTACGTACATAAGCAAAAGCTTGAAGCAAAGTAATCCCTAAAGTTAAATAGCGAGTAATTTGATTCATTTTTTGACGACCACTTTCCCCTTCCTTCTGCATCTTTTGGAAGTAAGGAACCGCGATGCCCAGCAATTGAACAACAATGGATGCCGAGATATATGGCATTACCCCTAAAGCAAAGATAGCCGAACGAGAGAATGATCCCCCCGCAAACATATCCAGTAAGCCCAATAAACCCTCTTTTTGACCAGAAGCCAAAGCATGAGGATTTACACCTGGTAATACCACGTGACATCCAATACGGTAAATCAAAAGAAAAAGTAAGGTATTTAGAATACGCGTACGTAAATCATCGATTTTCCAAATATTGGTTAAGGTTGTGATTAGTTTCTTCATTTATTAAATTTTAACGATAGAACCGCCTGCAGCTTCAATAGCTTTTTGAGCAGAAGCAGTAAACGCGTGCGCTGTTACTTCAACTTTAGCTTTCAACTCACCGCGACCCAAGATTTTAACTTTGTCATTTTTAGACACTAAACCATGAGCTTTCAATGCGTCGAAATCTACAGCTGTTAAATTGTATTTCTCGATCAACGCTTGTAAAGTATCTAAGTTTACACCATTATACTCAACACGGTTGATGTTTTTGAAACCAAATTTAGGCACACGACGTTGCAAAGGCATTTGACCACCTTCGAAACCGATTTTCGTAGAGTGACCTGAACGAGAACCAGCACCTTTGTGACCACGTGTTGAAGTACCACCACGACCAGAACCAGTACCACGGCCAATACGTTTGCTACTTTTTACTGCACCTTTTGCAGGTTTTAAATTACTTAAGTTCATTTTTAAACTAAATTGTGCTAGCCCTTCGCTCTCACTAAACAGGTACTAGCGATTAAAAAATAATGATTATTAATAACAAGTAATGGAAGAAGCCCAAAGACCTCTTCCATATGCTAATATTAAATAGTTTCGATAGCTACTAAATGGTTTACTTTACGTACCATTCCAATAATTGATGGAGTAGCTTCAACTTCTACTGAGTGGTTGATTCTTTTCAAACCCAATGCCTCAATAGTTTTCTTTTGGCGCTCGCTTCTGTCGATAACGCTCTTTATCTGGGTGATTTTGATTTTTGCCATGATAATTAACCGTTAAATACTTTATTCAAATCGACACCGCGGTGTTGTGCTACTGTATACGCATCACGCATATCTGCTAAAGCAGTTACAGTTGCTTTTACCACGTTGTGTGGGTTAGAAGAACCTAATGATTTAGCCAATACATCTTTGATACCAGCAGACTCCAATACTGCACGCATTGCACCACCTGCTAAAACTCCTGTACCACCTACAGCTGGTTTAATCAAAACTGAACCACCAGAATATTTACCATATTGTGCGTGCGGAACAGTACCTTTGATAATAGGAACTTTTACCAAATTTTTCTTTGCGTCATCGATACCTTTCGTGATTGCTTCAGTTACCTCTTTAGCTTTACCTAAACCGTAACCAACAATACCGTTTTCATCACCTACTACAACAATTGCAGAGAAGCTGAAAGTACGACCACCTTTAGTAACTTTAGCTACACGTTGGATACTTACTAAGCGATCTTTTAATTCAATTTCGCTTGATTTTACTCTTTTTATATTGCTTAATGCCATTTCTTTCTATGATTAAAAGTCTAAACCGCCTTCGCGAGCACCTTCAGCCAAAGATTTGATACGGCCATGGTATAAGTACCCATTACGGTCAAAAACTACTTTATTAATACCTGCTGCTAATGCTTTTTCAGCCACCAATTTACCTACAGCTTTAGATTGATCAACCTTGTTACCAGATGCAACAAACTCTTTTGACAAGCTAGATGCAGCAACTAATGTTTTGCCTGCATTGTCATCAATGATTTGCGCATAGATACCTTTGTTACTTCTAAAAACCGATAAACGTGGACGTTCAGACGTTCCAGCAAGGTTTTTTCTGATTCCTTTTTTGATTCTCTCTCTACGAGATGCTTTTTGTCCTGCCATGATTATTATTTTTTAGCTGATTTACCTGCTTTTCTTCTCAATACTTCACCTGCAAACTTGACACCTTTTCCTTTGTAAGGTTCTGGTTTACGGAAGCCACGGATTTTAGCCGCTACCTGACCGATCAATTGTTTGTCAGCACACTCTAAAGTGATTGTAGGGTTTTTACCTTTGTCAGCAGTAGTTGATACTTTAACCTCGTTTGGCAATACAAAAACAATCTGGTGAGAGAAACCTAAAGTTAACTCTAATACATTACCAGTACTTGAAGCACGGTAACCTACACCGACTAACTCTTGCGTAGTTTTGTAACCTTCAGTCACACCGTGAACCATGTTAGCCAACAGGGAACGGTATAGACCGTGTAATGCTTTGTGTTTCTTTTGATCAGTTGGACGTGTTACAACGATATTACCCTCTTCTTGAGCAATCGTGATGTCACGGTCAACTTGTTGTGTTAATTCGCCTTTAGGACCTTTTACTGAAACTAAGTTTTTGTCCGAAATAGTAACAGTTACCCCAGCAGGGATAGCGATAGGCGCTTTTCCAATTCTTGACATTTCTTTGTGCTTTTACCTAGATTAATAAACGTAACATAAAACTTCACCACCAACATTTTGAAGTCTAGCTTCCTTATCTGTCATTACACCTTTCGATGTTGACAAGATAGCAATACCTAAACCGTTCAAAACACGAGGCATAGTATCAACGCTTGCATACTTTCTTAAACCAGGTTTACTCACACGTGTCAACGTACGAATAGCCGGAATTTTGCTAATTGGATTATATTTCAATGCGATTTTGATCGTACCCTGTACGCCATTCTCATCGAATTTGTAATTAGCAATGTAACCTTTGTCAAAAAGAACTTTAGTGATCTCTTTTTTTAGGTTCGATGCAGGAATTTCAACAACCCTGTGGTTGGCCTTGATGGCATTCCTTACTCGTGTAAGGTAATCCGCAATTGGATCTGTAGTCATTATATATGAAAATTTGTGACAGCGGTTTCCCTCCCAACCATTGGTATGGGACCTTCTATCTGTTAAACAATTTTAAAATGCAAAAACCCCGGCAATCCTCAGTTGAATTGCCCGGGCAAAATTAAGTATTTTTTTTTAATTACCAAGAAGCTTTTTTCACCCCTGGGATTTTGCCATCTAAAGCCATCTCACGGAATGTTACACGAGAGATACCGAATTGACGCATATATCCTTTAGGACGACCAGTCAATTTACAACGATTGTGTAAACGTACTGGAGAAGCATTTTTAGGCAATTTATCTAATGCAACGTAATCGCCAGCAGCTTTTAATTCTGCACGTTTTGCCGCATATTTAGCTACCAATTTGGCGCGTTTTACTTCGCGTGCTTTTAATCCTTCTTTAGCCATTGTTATTAGTATTTTGATTTTTAAATGGTAAACCGAATTGTTTCAACAATTCTAAAGCCTCAACATCATTTTGAGCAGAAGTCACGAAAGTGATGTCCATACCTTGGATCTTGTTGATTTTGTCAATGTTGATCTCAGGGAAAATGATTTGCTCAGTGATACCTAAGTTATAGTTACCACGTCCGTCAAAGCCTTTATCGTTGATACCGCGGAAGTCACGAATACGTGGAAGCGATACTGCTACCAAACGGTCCAAGAACTCAAACATATTGTTGTCACGTAAAGTAACACGTGCCCCTACAGGCATACCTTTACGTAATTTAAAGTTTGAAATATCTTTTTTCGATTTTGTAGCAACGGCTTGTTGACCTGTGATTAAAGTCAACTCAGCGATAGCGTTATCGATTAATTTTTTGTCAGCTGTTGCAGCTCCTACGCCTTGTGAAACAACGATTTTCTCAAGTTTAGGAACCTGCATAATACTTTTATACTGAAATTTTTCTTGAAGTGCTTTACGGATTTCCTCCGCATATTTCACTTTTAATCTTGGTACGTAAGTCATTATTTAATTTCCTCCCCTGATTTTTTAGCGTAACGAACTAATTTACCATCTGCATTTAACTTACGACCTACACGTGTAGTTGCACCTGTTTTAGGATCGATAACAGCTAAATTAGAGATGTGAATACCAGCTTCTTTCTCAATGATACCACCATTAGGATTAGCTGCACTTGGTTTAGTGTGTTTTTTTACGATGTTAGCGCCCTCAACGATAGCTCTATTTTTATCCACTAAAACAGTTAATACTTTTCCTTGAACACCTTTAGAGTTACCAGCGATAACTTTCACTAAATCACCTTTTTTAATTTTGATTTTGTGCGTAGTTGTTTTTGTTTTCTGTGCCATAATTATAAAACCTCCGGTGCTAATGATACAATTTTCATGAACTGTTTCTCACGCAACTCTCTAGCAACAGGGCCAAAGATACGTGTACCACGTGGTTCATCATTATTATTTAATAATACAGCGGCGTTATCATCGAAACGGATGTATGAACCATCTTTACGACGGATTTCCTTTTTCGTTCTAACCACTACTGCTTTAGAAACGGAACCTTTTTTCACGTTTCCTGAAGGCATAGCGCTTTTCACCGATACAACAATCTTATCTCCGATTGATGCATAACGCTTGCGCGTACCGCCCAATACACGGATTACTAAAACTTGTTTAGCACCGCTATTGTCAGCTACATTAAGTCTTGATTCTTGTTGTACCATGTTATTTAGCTCTTTCTATAATTTCTACTAATCTCCAGTTTTTTGTTTTACTCAGCGGACGAGTTTCCATAATTAATACCGTATCGCCGATACCGCAGGTATTAGTTTCGTCATGAGCTTTAAATTTAGTAGTTTTTTTAACGAACTTACCATAGATCGGGTGTTTCACTTTACGTTCCACTGATACCACGATAGACTTGTCCATCTTGTTGCTAACTACTAAGCCGATTCTTGTTTTTCTTAAATTTCTTTCCATTTCGACTTTAAATTTTACGCCTCAGAGGCTGTTTCATTTTTAGCTGCAGCTTTGCGTGCACTGATCTCTGTACTGATACGAGCGATAGTTTTGCGTGCTGCTTTGATCACGTTAGGGTTCTCAATAGCTGAAACAGCATGTGCAAATTTCAATTTTGTAAGGGCTGTTTTCTCTTCTACAAGACGAGCTTTTAAGTCCTCATTAGATAATTCTAAAATTTCTGAATTTTTCATGTTTTTTCAGTTGTTATTTGGGTTATCATCGCTTTATATATAGCGTTAGGGGTAACGGCCCTAACGCTTAAATGATGACATTACCAAGATTTTTATGCTTCAACGTAGTCTCTACGAATCACAAACTTAGTTTGAACCGGAAGTTTTTGAGCTGCAAGGCGTAAAGCTTCTTTGGCAATTTCCAAAGGCACACCTTCTGCTTCAAATAACATACGGCCTGGGCGTACTACTGCTACCCAGTATTCTGGAGCACCCTTACCTTTACCCATACGTACCTCTGCAGGTTTTTTCGTAACAGGTTTGTCAGGGAAAATACGAATCCAAACTTGACCTTCACGTTTCATATAACGTGTAACCGCAATACGAGCTGCCTCGATTTGACGACTAGTGATCCATGCTTGCTCCATTGTTTTGATACCGAAAGAACCGAAAGCTAACTCCGCTCCACGAGAAGCGTTACCTTTCATGCGGCCTTTCTGCATCTTTCTGAACTTCGTTCTTTTTGGCTGTAACATGTTCGTATACTTTTTAAATCTGCTTTTTCAGCAGGTTTTTGTTGTAATCTAAATAACTATTAATCTTTTTTCGGACCACGGTTGCTTCCACCACGGTTGTTTCCACCACGGTTGTTTCCACCGCGACCACCTTTGTTGTTACGGTTGTCACGACGTTCGCCACCACCTTCGTGGTTGCCACGTGATTTTACACCAGATGCTTGACCAATGTTTGGAGATAAGTCACGTTTACCGTAAACCTCACCTTTACAGATCCAAACTTTGATACCAATTTTACCGTATGTAGTCAATGCTTCAGCTAAAGCGTAGTCGATATCAGCACGCAATGTGTGTAAAGGAGTTCTTCCTTCTTTGTATTGTTCAGTACGCGCCATTTCAGCACCACCTAAACGACCAGAACACATGATTTTGATACCTTCTGCACCCATACGCATCGTAGAAGCGATTGAAGTTTTCATTGCACGACGGAATGAAATACGCGCCTCTAATTGTTTAGCGACACCTTCAGCTACTAACTTAGCATCTAACTCAGGGCGTTTGATCTCGAAAATGTTGATTTGAACATCCTTTTTAGTCAGTTTTTTCAACTCTTCTTTGATCTTGTCAACTTCTTGACCACCTTTACCGATAACGATACCTGGACGAGCAGTGTGAATTGTAACAGTGATACGTTTTAAAGTTCTTTCGATAACAACTTTAGCTACACCACCTTTTGCAATACGAACAGAAAGATATTTTCTGATTTTTTCGTCTTCAACTAATTTATCGGAATAGTTTTTACCTCCGAACCAGTTAGAATCCCAACCTTTGATGATTCCTAATCTGCTACCTATTGGATTTGCTTTTTGTCCCATTTCTCAATAAATTAGTTTTGTTCAACGTTTAATTTGCTATCAACTACCAACGTAACGTGATTTGAACGTTTACGAACTCTATATCCGCGACCTTGAGGAGCCGGACGCAATCTTTTCAATTGACGACCACCACCTACTGATACTTCTTTTACATATAGTTCGCTTTCTTCCACTGATTTACCTTCGTTTTTGGCTTCCCAGTTTTTGATTGCAGATAATAATAATTTTTCTACACGAGCAGCAGCTTCTTTACTTGAGTGTTTCAAAATGTAAATTGCATTTTCAACACGTTGACCGCGAATTAAGTCTACCACCAAACGCATCTTACGAGGCGAAGTCGGGCAGTTCAATAATTTGGCATCCGAAGCTCCTCCTTGTTGAGCTTTCTCTTGCTCTTTACGTTGTCTAATTAAGACAGACTTTTTAAGTTTTTTTGTTGCTTCCATTACCTATTATTTTTTCTTTTCTGCGTGGCCTCTGAATGTACGCGTAGGCGCGAATTCACCAAGCTTGTGACCTACCATATTCTCTGTTACATAAACAGGGATAAATTTATTCCCGTTGTGCACTGCGAAGGTATGGCCAACAAAATCAGGTGAAATCATTGATCTACGAGACCATGTTTTGATAACTGACTTTTTGTTAGTTTCATTCATAGAAAGAACTTTTCTTTCTAAGTTGTGATCGATATAAGGACCTTTTTTAATTGAACGAGCCATTATTTTTTCCTTCTCTCAATGATGTAACGATTCGATGTTTTCTTCTTGTAACGTGTTTTGAAGCCTTTAGCTAATACACCTGTACGTGAGCGTGGGTGACCTCCTGAAGTACGGCCTTCACCACCACCCATAGGGTGATCTACTGGGTTCATCGCAACACCACGAACTCTTGGACGACGACCTAACCAACGTTTGCGACCTGCTTTACCTAACACTTGGTTAGATCTTTCATGGTTCGATACTGAACCAATTGTAGCAACACAAGTCAATAAGATCATACGTGTTTCGCTCGAAGGCAATTTGATGATGGCATATTTACCATCACGAGCAGACAATTGAGCATAAGTACCAGCCGAACGAGCAATTGAACCACCTTGACCAGGATTTAATTCAATGTTGTGGATGATAGAACCCAATGGAATGTTTGCTAATGGTAATGTATTACCAACTTCTGGGGCAACTTTATCACCTGCGATTACAGTTTGACCAACTACTAAACCAGCTGGAGCAAGGATGTAACGTTTTTCACCATCAGCGTAATGCAACAAGGCAATACGAGCAGTACGATTTGGATCGTACTCGATAGTAGCTACTTTTGCAGGGATATCTTTTTTATCGCGTTTGAAATCAATTAATCGGTATACTTTTTTATGTCCCCCACCGAGATAACGCATAGTCATTTTACCGGAGTTATTACGACCGCCTGATTTCTTGTTGATTTTTACTACTAACGATTTTTCAGGAACGTTTGTAGTAACATCAGAGTAGTCAGCGCCTACTCTAAAACGAGTACCAGGGGTTACCGGTTTGAATCTTTTAACTGCCATTTTGTATTATATAGTACTGTAAAAGTCAATAGTTTCGCCGTCTTTAATCGTAATGACAGCCTTTTTATACTTAGGAGCTCTACCAGATACGAAACCTGCTTTTGTGTAACGGCTTTTTGCTTTACCAGCTACTACTGCAGTGTTTACAGCAAGAACTGTAACACCAAACATAGCCTCAACAGCTGCTTTAATCTGGATTTTGTTTGCTCTGTGATCTACTTTGAAAGCGTAACGGTTTAATTTTTCCGTTAACAAAGAAGCTTTCTCAGTCAAGATAGGTTTTTTAATAATTTCCATATTACTTAGCTAATGCTTCCTCCAAAGTTTTAACAGAATCTGTAGTCAACAATAATTTTGTTGCGTTCAATACATCATATGTATTTAAATCAGCTGCAACAATAACTTTTGCTTTTTTCAAGTTTCTGCTTGATTTATAAACAATCTCATCGTAAGCTGGTAATACCAACAATGTTTTCTCATCAGCTACGTTCAACGCATTTATTAAAGCAACATAGTTTTTAGTTTTGATAGCATCGAATTTTACTTCATCCAATACCACAATGTTATTATCTTTTGCTTTGTAAGATAACGCTGATTTACGTGCTACTTGTTTCAATTTTTTGTTCAATTTGAACGAGTAGTCACGAGGTTGAGGACCGAATACACGACCACCACCATTAAACAATGGAGATTTGATAGAACCCGCACGAGCACCACCAGTACCTTTTTGTTTGTGTAATTTACGAGTAGAACCCGCGATTTCGTTACGTTGTTTAGATTTGTGAGTTCCTTGGCGTTGGTTCGCTAAGTATTGTTTCACATCCAAATAGATCGCATGATCGTTAGGCTCTAACCCAAATACCGACTCAGGAAGTTGCACCTTGGCACCTGTTTCTTTACCTGATAAATTTAAAACTTTAACTTCCATCTCTACTATTTGTCTACGATTACATAAGAACCTTTAGCTCCTGGAATGGAACCACTAACAACGATAAGGTTTTGCTCAGCGTAAACTTTCAACACCTGTAAGTTTTGAACTTTAACTCTGTCACCACCTGTACGACCAGCCATGCGCATACCTTTGAATACGCGTGAAGGCCATGATGAAGCACCTAATGAACCTGGAGCACGTAATCTGTTGTGCTGACCGTGAGTCGCACCACCTACACCACCAAATCCATGACGTTTCATTACACCTTGGAAACCTTTACCTTTTGAAGTACCAACTACATCTACGAATTCGCCTTCCTCGAAAAGTGTAACGTCAACTACGTCACCAAGTTGTTTTGCATCTGGGAAAGTTTTAAACTCTACCAACTTACGCTTAGGCGTTGTGTTTGCTTTCGCAAAGTGCCCTTTCAAAGGAGCTGTCGTGTTTTTCTCCTTAGCTTCGTCGAAACCAAGTTGAATTGCCGAGTAGCCATCCTTTTCTTCCGTACGTATCTGCGTAACCACGCACGGCCCGGCCTGAATCACTGTACAAGGAATATTTTTCCCATCAGCGTTAAACAGGCTCGTCATTCCTACTTTTTTTCCAATAATACCTGACATGTTGTAAATTAATTAATTAAAAGTCCTTCGAAGCAGTAGGGCTTCGCTCAAGACATACTATTCCCATTAAGGGACTGCAAAGTTACAAACATTTTTATAACTGTCAAATAATTAGTGAATTATTTTTTTTTATTTTCTACTTCTTTTAAAACCACTCCCCTATTTTTACGATTTGTCCTTTCAAGATTCCTTACATCGAATAATGCCCCAAAAAAAATAAAATTAGCACCCAAATCCATACTGCCATACAGCTGTCATAAGTTGCGCTAATTTTGAACTGTCATACAACACGTCAGGTGATGTATCGCTTACTAAAATTTTAAATACAAAAATCATGAAAACAGAAATCATTTCGAAGAACGAGCTACTTCAACATTGGCTAGGCCATAGAAACCTAACAAGACAGACTATTGAAAAATTTCCAGAAGAAGGATTGTTCAATTACAAGGTAGAAGGCATGCGCACTTTTGCAGATATGATTAAGGAGCTATTAGGTATTGCTGTTCCAGGTCTCCAAGAAATTGTCAACAACAAAAGTGGCAAACTCAACGAGAATCTCAGTTATTCGACCAAAGCACAATTACTTCAGGCTTGGGATGAAGCTACTCCTCAGATCAGTGAACTGTTCAATCAAATTCCAGAAGAACGTTTTGCCGAAGAGTTCAATTTATTTGGACAATACAAATCCCCTATTATCCACAGCATATTTTATTTTATTGACAACGAGATCCACCATCGTGGTCAGGCCTTTGTCTATTTACGCTTACTGGGTATCCAACCACCATTTTTTTGGGAAAGGGGTTAATAATGATACAGACAACGGAAGTTTTCTCCTGACATGGATCAAAAACTTTTTAGTACAATTTACAGTTTAACTTGTTCGGCATCCTCCCTTTCCGCCGAACAAGTTTTTCCTTTACCATAGTAAAGAATCCTGATTACTTCATTTACAGCTAAACTTGCTCCAAAGCAGATGAAAGCAAACCTCTGACAACATCTTTTAGCGATTCGGGTTCAATTATGCGACCTTTATCTGCAAACATCAGATACCATCGCGCAAACCCATTCTCCATATTCATGCAGTCAAAATGCATTTCCACATAGTTATCGGTTACAATTTCTTCTTGGAAACCAAAATAGTGACGATCCCACTCCATATACCTAGCCATTTCTTTATCCACTTGCACCACCACTTTGGTTGTTGGCACTTCATGCCGCTTACTCAGAAAGAAAGATAGTTCGGGATGCTCTTTTCCAAAATCTTCAGCAAGTATTCTAATATTGTTTATTCTATCCAAGCGGAATTGCCTATAATCTTGTCGCAATCTACAAAAAGCAAGTACATACCAAAACTTGCTCTCCACAAAAATACCCACAGCTTCGATTTCACGCCTTTCTGGAGTTTTATCGGAAGGTTTGGAATAATAGATTTCCACACATTTCTTTGCTGCGATGCTTTCGATCAGAATATTGGTGCCATGGGTTAGCTTCTCATTGAATTGATGACGCCCACCGCGCACCAGAAAGTTATCCCCAACTAAGGCTACCTGTTCTTTTTCGTTGCCCCGTAATATAGCTTTCATTTTCAGCAATGCCGTGGTAAAATGATGAGCAAGATTCCGGTCCGTATATTTTTCAACTAATTTCTCTGCTGCGACAAAACTCAATGCCTCTTCCCTTGTAAATTGCAAAGGTGGCATCTTATATCCCTCCACCAAAGAATAACCGCTTCCCGCTTCACCATAAATAGGTACCCCTGCCTGCATCAGAGAACGAATATCTCTATAAATGGTACGCTGACTTACTTCATATCGTTCTGCCAACGCTGCAGCTGTCACAACAGGTTTAGCTTGCAGATGCATATAAATAGCGAGTATACGGTCAAATCTCTTCTGGATATCGGTCATAGGGATAAAGATACAAAATCTAGGCTTTAACGCTACAAAAGTTAAGTTTGAGCACTCCTGTTAAGGAAGGCAATAAATTAATAGCGTTTTGTTAAATAACAGGGAGTTTATAGGGACTTCATACGGACTTAATAGGGACCTCATTCGGATGAAGGCGTATAATATCCGATTTATCTACGGATAATATTTATTTAAAATCTGTACTAATCAAAAAGGCACATCCACCTCTGTTTTATGTGGAATAGACCCGACGCTATGTTTCAGGATATAGCCCCTGCTTCCTTAAAATAGCTGCCCCAATGAAGACATTGAGACAGCAACATTAATTATTATGTGTAACTTAATTGCTTCCGACATCTAATGAGGTACAGCCAGTATCGCTCAAATAGACATTTTCGAAAGTGTAATATTGTCCGGAGCCCGAATGACCGCAACTCATCGCATACCACATTGTTAACCAACTAGGGCAACTTGCATAAATATCATAATTTCCACTTTGAATATTAACGGGATAGGAAAGCGTATTCGCAGGGACTACAACATGCTGTGTGGTTCCTCCTGGAAAATTCCCACTAAAGGTCAAATAAATGGGGGAATTACTAAAGTTATACACATAAAAGTCGAATGTGCTACTTAGTGTTTTAATATTCGTTTTGGTATTTTTTTTTGCACCGACGTTTTCTGTAGAAATTACATTTCGTTTATTAGATAGTTTTATAGCTGGTACACTCAAATCTCTAGCTTGAACGAACAAACCGGTGACAATAAATAACGCAAAGGCTATTACAAATGATTTTTTTAACATAATTCAAAAGTGTTTATAAATAATTGACTATTTCAATAAGCTTTTTTTGAGATATAGCTTATCAACAATTGGCTTCTGCCTTAACTAAATCATAAGTGACCTCCTTTCTTTTAGATAAATTGACTAAAGTTTCTCAATCATTAGCGAATGGTGCCTCATCGTTAATAATTATGGTCGAAAAATCCATGGCGCATCGCATTAAAAAATCTTCCGTAAAAAAATAGGTTTACTATCTATAAATCCGTCCAAATGATTACTTAACCAAAGTGTACTAGTTTGAAATACAAAAACTTACCGACCTCTAAAAAAACACTAATCAGTGCAATTTCAATAAATCTGACTTTACTTTTTTCTTTTCATTCTTTATTAGATTTATGCTACTGGTAACTTATAAACGGAGCGGTATAGATCTGACAATTCGAGTGACAGATCTCGCTAAATATGATGTGTCTATCGCGACTATTATAACAGGAGATGATCCAATGAAAATATGGGGTTGGTTGGAACGGCATTTTTCCGGGTGCACGAACGGCTAAAACTGTCCCTAAAACAACACTCATTTTAGGAACAGTTTAAAGGTCCCTTATCGCCTATTGTTTAATCACTTTCTCGCCATCAAGCAATCGATTATACCGCACCAATGCTTCTACATAATAGTAATCGGCATAGGTTAAAGGCACATCTACCTCTGTTTTATGTGGAATAGAACCGACGCTATGTTTCAAGATATATCCCCCTGCTTCTTTATAATCTGCTTTGTAGGGTTTAGATGATAAAGACCGCAACATCTGCTCGGCCTTTGAAATATAGAGCTGGCTTTCACTACCTGTTGTGTATTGTGCCAATTCCAGCAAAGCCGAGGCCGTTACTGAAGCTGTCGACACATCGCGAAGATCTTTTTGGCTATAATATTTACTGTCCGGTGTAAGCTTGTTTTGGTCCATATCCCAATAGGGAATTAGATCTTTTGGAAGGTTGGGATGATTCAGATAAAACTGCGCAATATGCCGCGCTTGCTCCAAATATTTCTTGTCGCCGGTCTCACGGTACATCATCGTATAACCATAAAGTCCCCAAGACTGTCCCCTAGCCCATGCAGACTCGTCAAAAGCACCTTGGGCAGTCTTTCTCGAAATAATACGTCCATCTTTTGGATTGTAATCCACGACATGATAGGAACTATAATCTTTTCGATAGTGATTGACCATTGTTGTATTTGCATGCGTTATAGCGATATCACGATAGCGCTTATCACCTGTCATCTTGGAAACTTCCGTCAAAAACTCCAGGTTCATCATATTGTCGATGATTACCGGATAGGTCCAAGGCTGCCCATCCCAGTTTTTTCCACCGTCCCATGAACGGATAGTTTTGGGTGCTTCGTGAAAGCGTGTTGCCAACGAGGCTGCTCCAGTACTTAAAATTTCCTTATATGCAGCCGAATCTCCCGTCAAGCGTAACGCATTCCCAAAGCTGCAGTACAACATAAAGCCCAAATCATGTGTTCCCTTGTTGTTCTTTTCCTTCTCGAGTTCTTTTAATTTGCTTTTTGCTTCCGTCAAAAGTTTTTCATCCTTGGTATACTCGTATAAGTATAACACTGTACCGGGATAAAAGCCCGAGCACCACCAACTTGAACCCCAATTCACATATTTACCATCTTTATACGTCGTCGGCATATCCGATTCATTGATCGATGCGGCAAGGTAGGCGATTTGTTTATGTGCATCTTCCAAATTTGTGCGAACAAATTCTTTGTCAAGTCCCAATTTCACTGCTCCTAGGTTTCGCTGACTGGAACAGGAAATTCCCTGAATTCCTAGCCCGATCATTAAAGCTCCCGTAATATAGTGTTGTATCTTCATTTTATCCAATCCTTAATCTTTTGCTTTTTATTCTTTTTCGTTTAATAACTTACATAATAGTCTTTGGGAAATTGCTCAGCATTCCAGCATTTTTGGGAGGTCCATGGTTGTGGAGCACAGGTCCAGAACTCGGCGTTTGCTGGTAGTCCTAATGGCAAAAACGACAAGGAAGCTACATACATTGAACCTGCATTTGTATAATAATCTGCGAGATTGGATTGTTTATCACCCACCACGCCCATACGTAGCCATCCAGATGGCGCAAAGGTTTTGTCAATATAAATATGTCGAAGTATAGTCGTCAACGCTGCCCTGACCTGACCCTTCGAGATGTCTTCGGGCAACTTATTTTCTAGAGCAACTGTTGCTAGCGGCTGAAAAGCAGCATTCTTATAAGTTGATGAACGGCCAACGACAACATAATCGCCTTCTGGGGAAATCATGCGTTCCAAATGATGCGCATAACGCTGCATCCGTTTGTATGCCCGCTCATACATCTCTTTGTATTTTCCTCCCGCTGGGATATTATGACGCAGCGACTCAACCTGCATGCAATGGATTACGTACCCGTTGTAGTGATCAAAACTAAAATGGGCGCCATCGCTATACCAGCCATCTCCCACATACCATTCCTGATCAAATTTATTGACGGCATAATCGATCTTTTCTCGCGCACATTCCTCACCTATGCTGTAAAGAAATGTTTCTGTCATTGCAGCAAACAGCAGCCAATTGCTCTCATTCGGCTTAATCTTACGCAGCAGTTTAAACTCTTCGACCACTCTTTTCTTTGTAATTGGGTCCAATGGTTCCCATAAAGCTTTTGGAGCTCTCAGAAAAGCCAGCGCAAGATGTGCTGCATCTACGAGTGTTTGAGACGACGGACCTCGCCAGGTAAAATAATCCGGTGATTTAGGATCTACACCATACTGTATACCGAGTAATGCTTGATCGCGTAATTTTTTTCGCAATTTTCCTTCCTCAGTGACGTCATCCGGTAATGCCAACCAGGGTGCCATTCCTGCCAGCAAACGTCCAAACGCTTCTAGGTATCCGACTCCAGGGTCCCTACTATCAAAAGTCGGGCTCACCTCCATCGGCATATTTTTACGCCACTGCTGCTTGCTGATATTACCTAATATTGGAGCAGCCATCTTATGTAAGACAGATACCCAATAGGCGCGATCGTTTTCGTTAACGCTTGTCTTATTGTCCAAACTGCTTGCCTCTGCTTCTATTGGTAGAGACGCAGTTAATGCGCCAACTCCAGCTCCGCCTAACAATTTTAATAGGAATCTTCTCTTCATTCGATAATGGTTTATAAATTAATGTGAGCTTGATAATGCTGCACAAAACATTAAAAATCTTTAATTTAACCTAAAAAAACAAACCTAAATAAATCAATCGCTCTAGCAAACGATTGCATGAGCGATTGATAACAGCTTTTTTACAAAATCATCATGAGATTTTAAATTTAGCTGAAACGTTTTTTATTAATATACCCAGCCTGGTGTTGGCTTCAAATTTTTATTTAACTCTATTTCAGATTTTGGGACTGGCCAGGTGTACCATTGGTCACCTATCCATTCATAAGTGGTACCGCCCGTATTTTCTGTACCACCCCAAGCATGTTGTGCAAATTTTTCGTTGAACTTTGTCTCTTTCAGTGTTTTCCAACGCATTTCATCAAAAAAGTTAACTCCCTCACCAATTAATTCCCGACGCCGCTCGTCTCGTACATAATTACGTGCTTTGCTTTGATCTGAAAAAGAGGAGGCCATTGTTGGAATTCCAACCCGATCTCTGACCTGTTTTACTTTTGCCATAGCACCAGGTAAATCATTCATCTCGACTAACGCTTCTGCCCACATCAACAAAACATCTGCATAACGAATAATAGGCTCGTCTACTGGGTTTTGCTCACGACGAGCGTATTCTAAACCTTCCCCCACAAACTTGCGATGGATATACTTAAACTCAGCCTGTGCATTGGCGCTTCCCGAAGTATAATAAGTACTAGGTAAACTACTATTCAAATTAGGCTCAGCTCCAGATTGGTCCACATAGTATTTACCAGTGACCGGGAATCTATAGGTATACATACCTGCAGTAGTGGAATTGCTATTTACTCCCTGGAAAGATGCATAAGGAGTTACCACGTTATACGCTAAACGTGGATCCCTATTTGCGTAAGCTGCTTTAAGGCGTGCTTCATTCCCTTCTGGTAGGTAAAACGCCCGCGCAGTACTATTCAATTTATTCAATTCTGTATTGATTACCGTGGTAACAGTAGAATGGACATCATTTCCGTTAACTTTTTGATCCCGGATAAAAAAGACTTTTCTATTGGGAGCTCCTAAAGCATTTACCGTATTCCATTCAGGAATATAGTCTGACCAACTAAAAGGACGTACGGTAGTTCCATCAATTATTTCTTCATACAAATTAACCAAAGCTGGGGTCACTTGGAGATCTGTCCAACATCCCCGGCTATCTTTTGCCCCCTGTTGAAATGCGGCGGTATACTTCTGTACGGCCGAACCGTATCCTGAAGGTTCCTCTATATATTGAACGCTCAAAATCATCTCTTCACAACGTTCATTGGCAACTTTAAATAATTGCTTATAATTTGAGAAAAGTTTGTAGCCGCTCTCCCCAACTTTCGCAAAATCAGCAACTGCCTGATCGTATTTTTTTGTCATAAGATAAGCACGGCCACGTAGTGCATAAGCAGCACCTTTACTCACACGTCCTTCACCTTGGATTTGATTGTTTGGCAAAGCACTCTCATTGATTGCATCAGTTAAATCCTTAATAATAAGCGCCCAAACTTCCTCTTCAGAACTCTGTCCTTTGTTACCTTCTGCAGGACTAATAGGCTCGGTGTAAATAGGAACACCCAAACCATTCCGACCATACAGCTCATTGAGTCGCATGTAAAAAAAGGCTCTTAATACTTTACATTCCGCTACTAATTTGTTCTTTTTTTCCTGAGCCATCATGGCATCGGGTATATGAACAATTGCATCGTTAGCGCGATGTACGCCATCATACAACCATTTCCATTGGAATGAAAAATAGGAATTACTTGGATTCACGGCGCTGGAGAAAAGGTTATTTAAGTTATATTCACCTTGACCAGTCATACCGAATGCCTCATAAGCATAATACCCAATATTTGCAGATGTTCCTACAATTCCGTCACTTCTTACTGGACGTTGTAATGAATAGTAAACACCTATTACCCCTTGATCAACCAACGTTTCCGTTGACCACATTGTTCCCGAAGATATTTTGTCATTAGGTGCAAGGTCCAATATTTTCGTACAAGACGATAAAGAACTTGCTATACCAATTGCTATGACAGATTTTAATATTTTTTTCATCTCTATTTCTATTTTATTTGACTAAACAGAGTTTAAGATTAAGATGCTAGTCTAAGTCTTACTCTATTGAAAACTTCAAATTAACTTATCCTGCTGTTCTGAGATTAAGTTAAAAAGTTACCGATACCCCGGCGGAATATAGCTTCGCGATGGGATAAACAATCAATGAACCACCTAATTCCGGGTCCACTCCTGGAAAGTCTTTATGTTTAAATGTCAACAGATTTTCTCCTGTTACAAATACCCTTAAGTCTTTAATTTTAGCTTGATTAATCCATTTTTTAGGAAATGTATACCCCAACTGCAAAGACTTTAACTTTAAATACGAGGTATTGTACAAATAGAATGTATTAGCCTGCATGATTGAACTTGAAGAAAGCAAACGTGGGTATTTACCATTTATATTTGCATTTGGATCTGTAGCTGGATCATAATTATCATAATCGCTATTTGCTCTTACTGCATCATAAGAATAGTATTTGGTCCAGGCATCTGCTGGCAATTGATCTCCTGTATTCGCTAAGATTGATCCATTGGATCCACGCTCATTAATATAATGATAAGAGCCGACACGTCCCGCCAAAAGCATGTTTAGATCAAAACCCTTGTAAGCTGCGGTCAGATTTAAGCCAAACACAAATTTGGCAACAGAAGACTTCCCTGTGAATTCACGGTCATCATCATTACCGTATTTACCATCACCGTTCACATCCGCCATAAGCATTTGTCCATACCATATATTTGCTGCACCAGGCCCAACCGTATTATTATTAAAAGAATAATTTGCAGCAATCATAGATTTCACCCACTCCAGATCAGCTTTAGTACGGATCATTCCGTCTGTGGGTCCACCATTTGGATCTACACTTCCGTCAGATTTCATATAGGTTCCAGTTCCCGCATAAGGCCTTCTTAAAAACCACTCGTCAAGCATATGTTGTTCCACACGACGCTCATTCCCTCCTGTAGATACATCGGCTAAATTCGTATAGCGCCAAGTTGGATTACCCCATATATCGAGAGTGGATGGATCTTGCTCATACTTTAATGTGCCTTTAAAACCTGAAACTCTGTTCATGTTATAGGAAATATTACCATTTACTCCATATCTAAACTCTCCAATTTTATCGTTCCAACCTAGATTAAGTTCTATCCCTTTATTATTCATTGAAGCAGTATTGGACATAGGGGCATTGATATTACCCATTGTCAAATAAATAATAGCTGCAGTTAAGATATCAGAAGTCTTTCGGGAATACATATCAGCCTCGACACTCAAACGGCGATTTAAGAAACTGGCTTCCAACCCAAGATTGTATGTCGTTAGCTTCTCCCATGATAAACTAAGATTTTGGATAGTTTGCTGAATAACCCCATTAGCGACCGACTCGTTAAATACATTATTCACTTTCTGATAAAGAGTCTGCCAATCGTAATTTCCACTTATTGTATTCCCTAAGGTTCCATAAGACCCTCTAAGCTTTAAGTAATTAACTGTTGTTTTAGCTGGATCAAAAAAACGTTCGTTACTGATCACCCAACCTGCCGAGAAAGAAGGAAAAAATCCGGCGCGATGTCCCGGAGCAAACTTAGATGACGCATCCGAACGAAAGTTTCCTTCAAACAAATATTTACCATCGTAGGCATAATTTACCCGGCCAAAATAAGAAATCATTGCGTTCTCCGCCTTTGCATTATCTTTTCTATTTTGGTCAGAACCGCCAATGGACTCCATTGTACCTCCCGAGTTTATATCAGTAACACTCCAATCAAGTAATCCACGTTGAGTAGCATTAAAACCACTTGTCTTCGAGTAATATTGTTCATAACCTGCTAATCCACCCACATCATGTTTCCCAAAAGTATGGGCATAACGTAATAATGCATTCGCTGTATAACTCGATGATTTATAAGAAAAACGATAAGTAGTTGCCTGATCCAAATTCCCTATGCCTTCTTTAGGTTTCTCAAAGCTTTCTCTAAAACTATATCTAGGCAAGTTTTGTGAGTAATTTTCATCCTCACGCATATATTCACTGTAATTAAACCGCGCTTCGGCGACAATCCCTTTCCAAAGATCCGCGTTAGCATACCACGTACTATTGATACGTGTGTAGTTGTTTTCCCCTCCATTTGAAGCAACCTGTTGCAGAATATTGTCCTTATTTGTTGTATTAGGATCTTCACTAGCACCATATTTCCCCTGATAAATGGGGGTCATGCCTGGGAAAGCCTGTAACAAATAGGTCATCGAAGTGCTACCTGGTTGCTTATACTCCTTTGTTGCATAGGTTTGTGTACCAAAAGTAATTCTATCCGCAATTTTTGTTTCCAAATTGGTACGAATATTAAATCTTTTCATCCCAGTATTTGCCAACGTTCCAGGATTATTTTGGTATCCAGCGGACATGAGATAAGAAGATTTATCACTCCCTCCCGTTACTAAAACACCATATCGTTGATAATATTGTGGTTGAAAGAGAACCTGTGCCCAATCCGTATTTGGATAAGCTAACCAATTTGGAATGCTATTCCCAGTGATTGGATTAGTATAGATACCATTAGGATCCCCATTCGCTTTTCGCCAATCTTCAATGGTTGACAGTGTATAATCGGGAGATGTGGAAGTTGGGTTAGCATTCACTTTAGCGATGTTGTGCAGTTCCATCCAATCCGCTGTACTCGACATAAACTTTAAATCAGTTTGTGCTTGTTCACGTGCATACAATTCATTGAATGCTATTTTAGGCGCTTCACCTTTCTTCCCTTTTTTAGTGGTCACGAGAATGACACCATTTGCTGCACGAGATCCATAAATCGCTGCAGATGCCGCATCTTTCAAAATGGAAATGTTCTCAATATCATCTGTATTTAATGGAACCATATCGGCCACGGCACCATCCACAAGGATCAGAGGGTTATTATTATTGAAAGATCCTGTACCACGAATACGAATCGATACATCCTCGCTTCCAGGATTACCATTTCCTTGCGTAACACGAATGCCCGGAGCCGTTCCGCCTAAGGCCGCCGCAAGGTTCATAATAGGTCTATTGGTAAGCTTATCTGCACCAACAGTAGCGACAGATCCAGTCAAATTGACTTTTTTCTGTGTGCCATATCCTACAACCACGACTTCATCAAGTGCTGAAGTATTTTTTTCTAGACTAACATTAATTATCGAACGCCCTTTAGAATTGACTTCTTGATCCTGATAACCAATGTATGAAATCAGTATGATAGTATTTTCTGGGACAGAGATGGTATACTGACCCGTCTCATTAGTAGAAGTAGAGATCTTTCCACCCTTTTCTCGAATCGTTACACCCGCTAAAGGTGCACCTTGACTGTCTGTAATCCGCCCCGTAATCGAAATTTTCTGCTGTGCCATACTCGCACCCACAGTAAACATCATCATAGCAGACAGTCCAACTTTGTAAAACTTTGCCATACTTTAGGAAATTAGCTTTATAATAAAAATTGGTTGTTTAACTAGGCCAAAGATGGGCCTATACGCAAATTAAGAGGGGTGAAATTCATAAATATTTGGGGGTAAAATCTTAAATTTGATCCAAATACCCCATAACCATGAACATATTGCCTATTTTATCACGACAATTTCTGCTGTTGATATCCATCATTTCCCTTTGTCATGCTCAGGATCTTAAGTTTGAGACACTGAGCCAGGAGAATGTGTTGGATAAACAGGCAGTATTAACAATTGCGCAGGATAAACAGGGTAAACTTTGGTTCGGTGGTGGCGCTAACCTATTTGTATATGACTCCCAGAATATCACCAATATTTTAGTACAGGATACCGTCTTTAAAAAGATAGATTATATTAATAAGATTGGCATCAACGAAAAAAATCATCTTTTCATCGCTACGGCAACCCAACTATTCATTTTCGACATCGACAAACGTAAAGCTGTATTTAAACAAGGAAAACCTTTTCAGGAAAAAATTGTCATCACCGACATCCAGTTTTTATCAGACCAGATATTTCTATGCACTGACAAGGGGCTTTATCAGGCAATCCCGACAGCTGGCTCCTACAATCTCAAGAGAATCCTCGACCGCCCCCGAGTGCAATCGATCATCCAAACCAGCCCCAACACCTATACAGTAGCAAGTTATAAGGGCATCGAGTCTTTTTCATGGCAAAATAATCAGATCTTCCATATCCAGAATCTGATGTTTCCCCCGCTGCCGTTAAAAGAACGTATTTTCAGTGCCCAATATTTCCATCAAGGTATCTTGTGGGTTGGCACAAAATTGCACGGAATATTCCAATACAACTTCATTGATAAAAAATGGAATAACTTAACAGAATCAAACAGCAACCTACTGAGCAATAACATCAGAAAAATAGTCCCAACCAAACAAGGAGATCTCTTGATCGGTACACTAAAAGGACTCTCCATCTTTAACGGCTCGCCACATTTCCTAAACTATAAACACAATACCTCCGTCAAAAACTCATTGAGTCAAAATTCCATCTATGATATCTTCATAGATCGCCAACAGATCACTTGGATAGGAACTTATTTTGGAGGAATCAATGCCATCTACCCCGATCTCATCCCCATACAGCATTACTCAACACGTTCGCACACTGCTCTCAGCCTCAGTAGCGATATCACCGGCAGTTTTGCTGAGTCAGAAAATGCGTTTTGGATCGGAACAGAAGAAGAAGGAATCAACAAAATTGACAAAATAACTGGAGTAACTTCACCTTTATCAAAATTAACCCAGTCAAACCTGATCAAGGACCTCTATGTTCGCGATAATAAAATCTACGCGGCACAATATGGCGGCGGCTATTCCATTATCGATGCACAATCTGGAAATGCACAGCATTTTTACCTCGAAAAAGAACTCCTAAATCTCAAAAATAACATCTACAGCATTTACGTCGATCCGACACACCGTATTTACCTTGGAACCAACAAAGGGCTCTATATCGTGGAGCCAGGAAAACCTGCAACGTATCATGCTGCATTAAAAACAGGTACAATTGATGATATCCAAGCTGATCATAAACAGCAGACCTATTTTCTTAGAGGCGGGACACTTTTTCGCAAAAAACCGAATGAATCAAACATACGACCAATAAAACAGCTTGATACATTAGCCCTGGGTGGATTTTATGTGCATCCGAATGGTGACATCTGGCTGACGTCAAAAGAAGATCTTTATCATCTTGATCAGCACGATAAGCTTACCAAAGTATCACGTTTTCCAAACAATTCCTTAGGCTGGCCCATCATTGTGAACAATCAAGTGTGGCTTACAAGTAAAAATGGATTAATATGCTACAATCCCAAAACAAAACAGCGTTATCTCCTGAATCAATATGACGGTTTACCGGTCAAAAATCTACTTGGTGCCAAAGTCTTTGCCAGCAAAGCAGGAACACTATTCGTCACGACACTAAATGGTGTAGTTTCTCTAGATACCCGAAAAATTATCTTTAATCAGAACATCCCCGAAGTACTCTTTCGAAATATCTTTCTCGAAGACACGCCATTGAACTACGGACGTTTACAGAAAACGTCAGACCCCAACAGCTACCAGCTCAAACTCCGACACGATGAAAACTTTGTAACGATTAATTTCTCAGGTTCCAATTTCATCAAACCGCAGAAGAACAGATACCGCTATAAGCTCGAAGGTTTCGACAAGGATTGGGTTGAAACAAATACCCCCTCTATACGATATACCAATATTCCTACAGGTATGCACACCTTGACCATTTTCGCCAGTAACAACGATGGTATCTGGAGCAGCATACCCCTGCGGATCAATATCGATATTAAACCTCCCTTTTGGAGGACCTGGTGGGCCTATCTTTTGTATGCCGGCTTGTTTACTCTCGGTGTACATTTTGTTATCAAGTTTGTTGTCGAACGTGAGATGTTGATCAACTCAGAACGGGAACAGGAAAAGAAAATAAAGTTCTTCACACAGATATCCCACGAAATCCGTACACCACTGACTTTGATAACGGCTCCTTTGGATGAAATTATTTCCGAAACAGCCAATCTTACTTCTACCCAGAACAAGGTAAAACGGATAAAAAAGAATGCCAGTAAACTCCTGGGTGTTATCAACGAGCTACTGGATTTTAAAAAATTCGATGACAAACACTTTGTACTGAAGAAAACAGACATCTCTTTTCGGGAATATATAGAAGATACATTCTACCTATTAAATGACCTTGCAAAAGCAAAACACCTCAACTACTATATCCGGCAGCTGGATGCTGTGGGGCTACAATCCATAGATACTGTACAATTTGATAAAGTCATGTTTAACCTCTTATCAAATGCGATCAAGTACACACCAGAACATGGCACAGTTTATCTGGATCTTATCGAAAATGATCACACAATAGCGATCAGTATTATCGATAATGGTATCGGTATCGCTACCGACAACCAATTTAAAATATTTGAAGAGTACTATCGTGAAGAACAGGCTAATGACGTGATCGGAACAGGTATTGGTCTAGCACTTACCAAACAAATTGTGCAGCAGCACGAAGGAGATATTCGCTGCTCAACGATGAATGATGAAAAAGGCCAATGGACTGTATTTACTGTTAGTCTCCCCAAGCAAATAAACCAAAAAACCGGAGTTATACCGCTAGAAATATTAACAAAAGAGACAGAGGAAGCAAACACAACGAATTTAGGCACGCTGGATATTTCCTTAAAGCAGACCATCTTGATTGTAGAGGACAATAGCGAATTATTAGCAGCCGTTGTCAGTCTATTTGAGGAGAGTTTCAGCATTATTACTGCTGTCAATGGTGAGGAAGCCCTTTCTAAAGCATTGGAATATATCCCTGATCTGATTATTTCGGATCTGATGATGCCTTACATGGACGGTGCTCAGCTATGCCAGGCCATTAAAACAAATATGACGACCTGCCATATACCATTCATCTTGCTGACTGCTGTAACCGACAACGATTCCCAAACTTTGGCCTTAGAGCATGGCGCAAACATCTATTTGACAAAACCTTTCGACAATAAACAGCTTTTTCTTTCTGCACACAATCTCATAGCGGTCAGTCAGAAAAGAAGCAAGGAATTTGAAGTCAAAACGGCTATATTCGACAATGAACTCGATGCACAATTTATCTCATCCCTAAATCAGTTGATTGAAGAAAATATCCAATCAGATGGCTTTGATGTCAATTTTATAGCGCGAACAATGGGAATGAGCGCACCAATCCTCTATCGCAAGCTAAAAGCCATATCCAATTTGTCACTCAATAATTATGTAAAAACGTATAGGCTAAACAAAGCGAAAGAGTTACTAACATCCGCAATGAATATCAGTGAAATCGCTTATGCCGTAGGCTTTTCCGACAGGAAATACTTCAGTAAGGAATTTAAAAAACAGTTCGGATACAATCCGTCAGAGCAAACAACAAATTCTAGCCAGACCACTGAAACTTAGTGATATTTCAAAGTAGTCTAGATCCTATCCCATAAAAAAAGAGATGTCTCTAACATCTCTTTTTTTATCTATACCTGTGTACTTAAAACGAGTTAATTTATCAACGACAAGCTTTCTTTGATGGTCCTATTTAGCGATCTCTTTGATCATTGGCTCTCCTGACAATAGGCGTTGATAACGCACCAAGGCTTCAACATAGTAATAATCTGCATAAGTCAAAGGCACATCGATTTCGGAATTCAATGGCAACGCTCCAACACTATGTTGTAAAATGTAACCGCCGTTTTGACCATAAGGAGCAAGATAAGGCGCCTTCGACAGGTTTTTAAGAATAATTTCTGCTTTGTTAAAATAGTTCACAGCCTCACTTCCCTTTGTGTATTGCGAAAGTTCTAATAAAGCCGATGCATACAATGCCGCTGCCGACACATCCCGAAGGTCCTTATTTGGATACATTTTGTCCGACTGCGCAATTTTATCTTTATCAAAATCCCAGTAAGGAACCAGATCAGCAGGCATATTTGGGTTACTTAAGATATATTTTGCGATTTGCTGTGCCTGCTTCAAAAATTCTTTCTTCTTGGTTTCGCGATACATCATCGTATAACCATAGAGTGCCCATCCCTGCCCTCTTGACCATGCCGATTCATCAAATGCACCCTGATGTGTTTTTTTTCCAATAGCCTTACCAGTCTTCTTATCATAATCGATCACATGGTAGGAACTATAATCTTTTCTGAAGTGATTTTTCAAGGTTGTTTCGGCATGAGCTACCGCAATGTCATAGAATTTTTTATCTCCAGTCATTTTAGATACCTGTGTCAAAAATTCCAAATTCATCATGTTATCAATGATTACAGGATATTGCCATGATCCGTGATCCCAAGAACGAATTGTTTTGGTAACGGGACTATAGCGAGATGCTAGGGAATTCGCACCAGTGCTGAGTATCGGCTCATACTTTTGCGTATCTCCCGTGAGACGAAGTGCATTTCCAAAACTACAGAATAACATAAATCCTAAGTCATGCGTACCCTTGGTGTTCTTTTCTTTCTCCAGATACGTCAATTTCTCAGTTGCTTTCTTTAATAATCCCTCATCTTTGGTGCCTTCATATAAATACAGCAATGTCCCCGGATAGAAGCCCGAACACCACCAACTGGATGAAGAAAATACCTCTTTCCCATTTTCGAAAGTTTTTGGAAACTTTTCTGCCGGCGTTTCATTCGCCAGGACTTTTATTTGCTTTGCTGCAGCATCTAACTGTTGCTGAATGAACTCTTTGGATAGATTCGGTTTTGCTGTTTGGGCCTGAACGACAGTCGAAGTGCCCAAAACGGCCAATAATAACACAGAAAGTTGTTTTAATTTCATTATTTTTTATTCGTTTATTTTTATTTGGTCAGCGCATGAGCGCGTCAATTCTATAGTTAAATAATCAGCTCTTTTCTCCATTTTAATATGGAGCGTGGGTTCAAAGCATCTGCCTATCCAGCTTTTCCTGTCTTCCTTTCTCTAAGCTCGATTATCCATGTGCGTTGATCAAAGCGACTGCTCCCTTATCGAGCTGCAGATCAATTATTCCGTCTTGCGCTACAGTAAAGGTACCTTTTCCCTGTATTTTTACCTCTGGTGTTCCGATATCGGATTTTAAACATAGACGACCGCCATATTGACTTCGGATTTGGATGCCGACCGTTTTTCCATTTTTACGCTCCGCTGATACGAGATTTCCACCATCTGTCAAAAAATTGGTAAAGGAAACATCCTTCCATTTAGAAGGAATTGCAGGAAACACACGTAATATGCCATTCCAATACTGCATACACAGTTCTTGAATACTCGCCATCGCTGCGAGTGGGGTTTCTATCACCGGACCGCTTTCGGCATATAGTGTATTGGATTTAATATATTTCTGTAACAAAACATCCAGCGAAGCCAAAGCCGAATCTCCTCTCCCCATCATGGCATACATTGAGGCAGCACCCGTAAATGAATAGCCCTGTAACCATTGCTTTTGGCTCTGCCAATGTGCAATAGAACGTTCAATAAGCGCTTGGTTATTTGCCTGATCCCAGTTTATGTCGTAAAACGGATAAATCATCATGAGATGCGAATAATGACGATGCGACTCACCATAGGGAAGGTCTCTTGCGATCATAAAGCCATCGGCATCTTGTGGATAATCAATCAAGTTGGCTAACACGTCTTTCCAGACCGCATAAAGTTTATCCTTGCCGCCTCTTTCTTGATCCAGCTCTATAAGTGTCTTGAGTCCCCACCTGAAAATGGAAAGATCATAATTTGTATCATAAGCATAACCTTTAGGGTATTCCGGTGAATAGGTTTTCACCCCGATATGGTATTTACCCTGTTGGTCCTTTTGCAATAAGTGCAAATGATAATTTATAGCTTCCTTCAGTAGCGGGAACAAGCGATCATATACTTCCTGAGAAAGGGTCGCTCGATAATACTGATAATAACTATGCAGAAGCCAAACGAGATTTCCCAATTCTTTTTCTCCATCGGAAGCGCCTTCCAGCGCAACATTTTTTGCCAGAAGAACCGGACTCCATAAACTTGGTCCCGAGGAGCGACCTACAGCCAAACTATTATAGCGATAAGGCTCGGGAACATTTTGTCTTAGCTTATCTTTATTTCGATCAATCATCTGGATCAACGAGTTTGCAATACCGAGCTGGTTGGCTTTGAAAACTGGTGAATAAGCAAGTTGCATATTAAGATTAAGCCAGTAAGCTGGCCAAGGAGTTGGACTCGTCCATGGCCCCTGTAAATCCATGGCGGGTTTATCTGACCTTGTTGCACTGGCAAGCTTATACAGTTGCATATCATAAAACCGCTGATAAACCGTATCTGGCAATTCTAGCGTCGATGCCTTAAAATAGTTTGTCCACCACTTGCGATGGGATGCCAGTCCTTTCGTTAACTGTAGAGCATTAAAATTCCGAACATAATGAATCGCCTTTTTGAAATAAGCAGTCCCATGCTGGCTATAATCTACAGTAATTAAATAGGTATCCACTTCTTTATCAGATTTGCTCCAATAAGCCGTTACATACCCTCCCCCCGCTAAGAGAGGCTGGTCAAAATATTTAATTCCGCCTTGTGTACCAAAACTGCCTTTTGGATTTGTCGGATAGTTTTTCGGTTTTTGCGTATAGCTGAATCCCATCCTTGGGCTGATGGCTTCGTCGGGTTTCCATGTAAGCTGGTAATTCCCGTTAAAATCTTTTTTAAATACCTCCAGCAAGATAATATTGTCATTCGATAAGGTGGTTGTCCGAATTCTCATTATGCCCTTATCCGTGCTGACTTTCGCATCTGCATAAGCATCTTTTAAATAAATTTCTCCTTGTGCCTGTACAATCGGGCTTTCAAATTCCATTTCAAAATGACCTAACGACATACGCGCCTGATCAAACAATTTATCGGCCGAATTCGCGCGATGATCATAAACATCAGTTCGTCCAATATCCACACGCATTGAATTCTTGCCGGCTAAGTAAGTCATCGTTCCCAGTAGACCATTTCCGGTAAATACACCTTCATAGATCGTATGACCCAACACGGGAATTCTAAATTGAGCTGATCCTCCAAATGGCCGGCATAGGATGCAAACGAGTAAAAATAGTATTCTTAGATTCATCATTAGGATTTAATGCTATCAGAGCGACCATAAAGATGCTGGATTATTCGACTGAAATCAAGCCTCTTTTACGAAAACGATTGAGAAAAATTGATCGGTAGGGCTTTCCGAATCTATCCGACAGGTCGGTTACCAAGCTGAAATGTAACAATTTAGCAGACACAATGACGTGGCATAGGCAAAAATTGGACACTATATATGAAAGAAATGAATTCAACAGTATTCTTTTGTTATTTTTTAATAAAACACAAATAAACAATACGTAAAATTTTAGTTATCAGTTTACATTTATCAGTTTTTTATCTATTTTTAAGATTAAATATCCAATGCCGTTATTTTTAACAGCCTAATAGTGGATCAATTATAAAACAACTAATCCAACCAAAATGAAAGAACAGAATTCATCAAGGCGTGATTTCATAAAAAAATCCGTGGTCGGTGCTGCGGCATTTTCTATTGTACCACGCTTTGTACTCGGAGGACAGGGCTATCTTGCTCCGAGCGACCATCTAACCAAAGGTGTAATTGGTGTCGGCAATATGGGGCGTGGACACTTTGGCTACGCCGGAACTAAAACAGTAGCTATTTGTGATGTGGACAAAACCCATCTGGCGGCAGCACAAGCAGACTTAGGCGGTGGTGTGAAGGAATACCATGACTTTAGGGAGTTGATTAAATCTCCGGAAGTAGATATCGTACATATTGCTACTCCGCCACATTGGCATGGACTGATGTCCATTGAAGCGGCAAAAGCAGGAAAAGATATCTGGTGTGAAAAACCGATGACACGCACTATCGGTGAAGGTAAAAAAGTGAAAGAAGCCATTGCACAGCATGGTAATATCTTTCGTTTAAATACCTGGTTTCGTTTTAAGGATGATTTTTATGGAATGAATGTTCCCGTAAGCAAAATCAAAAAATTAGTTGATACAGGGATGTTGGGTTGGCCTTTGAAAGTGACGATAAGCAAACATACGGGCTTTGACTGGAAATTTTATTGGGTAGGAAAGGAAAACCTACCGGAAGAGAAAGTACCAGCGGAACTTGACTACGATTTTTGGCTAGGCCCAGCACCATACAAACCTTATAATAAGCACCGTGTACATACGACCTTTAGAGGATATTGGGATTATGATGGCGGCGGCCTAGGAGATATGGGACAACACTATATGGATCCTGTTCAATACTTCTTAGGAAAAGACAACGAAAGTCCCGTTACTGTTGACGTTGATGCTCCGCAGCAACATCCGGATGCCGTGGGCACATGGAGACGAATTACATTTACCTATGCCGATGGTTGTCAGATCATTCTAGATGGTGAAGCGAAAGATGAAAAGGCAGCCTATATTGAAGGTCCAAAAGGTAAATTATATCGAGGGTTTCAATCAGATATACCAGATTTGGAAAGAAAACTTGCACAATATCCTGAACCAGCACCACAGATTACCGACTTCCTGGAATCTGTGCGCACAAGAGAAAAGTTTGCACTGAATGAAATCAATGGACACCGTTCTTGTACTTTGGTCAACATGGGGTTAGCAGCATTGCGACTAAACAGATCATTAAAATACGACTCTCAAAACGAGCTATTTATTAATGATGACGCCGCAAATAGATTGATTCACCAACCAATGAGAGGCCCTTGGTCTATTTAAAAAGAAATCCCAATGAAAAGAATATTCAATTCGCTGACTGTATTGCTTCTTATATCTAGTGCAACTTACGCTCAGCAACCACAAAATAGAACGACTGCAACCAAAATAGCAGACGTATTGGCACAGCAGCCTGCCGAAGACAAAGAAAAATTTTTGCTTGCCATGCATGAGTTGGAAGGTTTTTCGTCTGACGACGTTGTCACTTTCCTCAAGGGACTTAAAGCACCGGGAAGCAATAATGCTCCGATAGAATTTGCAGCAAACAGCTATTCATTCTATGTAAATCAACCAGGTAAAGAACAGCATAAAAGAGTTTTTGTTGAAGGTTTGGCAAAATCCATCTCGCAATTGAGTGAACCAACAAATCAGGTCTTTGCCCTACGCCTATTACGTCAATGTGCAGATAATACCGCTATACCCGCTGTCGCAAATTGCTTGGCAAACGATTATCTTGCCGATGCTGCAGCGAGAACTCTGGTATCTATTCGTACCCCTGAGTCGACAGCAGCATTAGAAAAAGCTTTAGCTGCGTCAACGACAGAGAAAACTGCTATTGCCTTAGTTACTGCACTCGGAGATTTAAAGGATAAAAATGCTGAAAATGCTATTTTGGGATTGACCAAAAAATATAATTCGGACGGTTTTCAACGGACAGCATTAATCGCATTAAGCAAAATAGGTGGCACAGCTTCTGAATCGCTGTTCCAGGAAAAACTAACTGCTGCAGGTTACAGCTACGACAAATTTGATGCGGTTGGTCTTGGTATCGACTATGCCCAAGCATTGATCGACAATAAGCATGATCAAGATGCAATCAAGTTTCTGAACAAATTTTTCCAAGAATCCCAAAAAGCCAAATCAATCAACGGTCAAATTGCATCGCTTAAATTATTGACAACTCTTGACCCGGCGAAACAACAAAAGAACTTATTAGCAGCAGTTAAGAGCGATAATGGTGCTTACCGTAACATTGCTTTACAATTACTCGGAAAATACGGAAAGGGCAGCGACGCAAAAAGCTTGCTTGCTTTAGCAAGCAAGGGTACGCCTGAAGTTCAAGAAAGTGTATTGAACTACTTAGCCCACAATGGTTCGGCAAGCAGTTTAAAACTAATCCAGGCGTTAGTAAATAAAACACAATCTCCAGTAACTAAATTAGCTGGATTAAGTGCACTAAATACACTATCACAGGGAAAAGAAACCAATACTTTAATCCAGGCTCTCAACACAGATCAACAGTTCAACAATTCGGTAAAGGCGTTGATCCTATCATCTAAAGATGCAAATGTTGTTACCGATGTCAACAATGCGCTCGCCACGGTAGATGACGACAAAAAGATTCAATTACTGGATATTTTAAGTAAACGTTCCAACTATGCGTCATCCAAAGCTGTATTAGCAATAAAGAGTTCAAATCCTGCTGTCGAAGAAGCGATCAACAAAGCACTTCCCAATGTTGCCCAGGAGTCGGATTTAGAAGAACTATTCAATAGGCTAAACAATACGACAGATAATAAATCTGCCGTTCTATTGCAGCGTGCCATTGTCAATGTGATTCAGTCAAGCACAAATTCAAAAGGATTAACAGAAAAACTAGCAACTAATATAGCGAAATCAGCAGCGCCTAATACCGCTAAATATTTCCCTATTTTTGCTGGGCTTGGTGACGCACAGTCATTGAAAGCTGTAACTGCATACCTTAACAATAATAATACAAGTCTACGGTCAGCAGCAATTGAATCTTTGGCTGGCTGGTCTTCCTCCAACGCACTTCCAGAATTGGTATCTCTTTCCCGAACAGAAAAAGACGATAATCTGTTCAATACGGTATACCGGGGATTAATTAAATCAATTTCTTCTTCTTCGAATACGCCTGAACAGAAAACGTTGTTATTAAGAGATGCATTCAGCGTTGCCAAAACAGCAGATCAGAAAAAAGCAGCATTATCGGTGTTACAACCTACAGGAACATACCAGTCTTTAGTTTTTGCCGCCGACTTAATGAACGATGCACAACTGGGCGGAACTGCTGCCAATGTAGCAATGAACATTGCAATGGACAACAAGTTCTATGGAAAAAAGGTCAGAGAGGTTCTTGAACAGGTAATCGGTAAATTGTCGGGTAGTGAAAGTGGATACCTTAAAGAAGCCGTTGTTCGCTATCTCGCTGAAATGCCCATCAAAGAGGGTTACGTTTCGATGTTCAATGGTAAAGACCTAAGTGGCTGGAAAGGTTTGGTAGCGGATCCGATCAAACGTAGTAAGATGAACGAGAAAACTTTAGCAGCAGAACAAGCTAAAGCCGATGACATCATGCGCAAAGGCTGGACAGCATCCAATGGCGAAATTACCTTCAGTGGTAAAGGAGATAACCTGGCTACCGTAAAAAAATATGGCGATTTTGAAATGCTTGTAGATTGGAAATTGGAGAACTATGGTGGTATAGAAGGTGATGCCGGTATTTACTTGAGAGGTACTCCACAAGTACAGATTTGGGATATTGCGAATACAAGAGTCGGTGCCCAAGTTGGCTCTGGTGGATTATATAACAACCAGAAAAATGAAAGCAAACCATTGAAGGTTGCCGACAATGCTACCGGCGAATGGAATACGTTTAAAATCAAAATGGTAGACGATAAAGTCACGGTTTGGTTAAATGGACAGTTAGTAACTGATAATATTCCTCTTGAAAACTATTGGGATAGAAACCAATCCATTTTCCCTACCGAACAAATTGAGTTACAAGCGCATGGTTCAGTTGTTTATTATAGAGATCTTTTTATCAAGGAATTCCCAAGAAAGCAAATCTTTAAATTGAGCGATCAAGAGAAAAAAGAAGGTTTTGAAGTACTTTTTGATGGAACAAACCTCGACAAGTGGACAGAAAACCAAGCCTATGTCATCAATGACGAAGGTTATATCTGGGTGTATCCAAATGCAAAATTTGGTGGAAACCTCTACACAAAAGAAGAATACGCAGACTTCATTTATCGCTTCGACTTCAAATTGACCCCTGGTGCCAACAATGGTGTGGGAATAAGGGCTCCTCTAGAGGGGGACGCCGCATATGAGGCAATGGAAATCCAGGTACTTGATGATGGCGCAGATGTTTATAAAGACTTGAAGCAATACCAATATCACGGTTCGATTTATGGTGTTGTTCCTGCCAAAAAAGGTCATTTAAAACCTGTAGGTGAATGGAACTCCGAGGAAATAGTCGTGAAAGGAAATCGTATCAAAGTTACACTAAATGGCGCTGTTATTGTTGATGCGGATACCGCCGAGGCAAGCAAAAACGGAACCTTGGATGGCAAACAACATCCTGGACTTAAACGAACCTCTGGTCATATCGGGTTCCTTGGACACGGTACCGAAGTATTCTTTAAAGATATTCGAGTAAAAAAACTCAAATAGTCTTAACTTATACGTAGAAAGGGGATAAGGAATCTTATCCCCTTTTTGCTAATTAGCCCACTTGTTTGTCAAGTGAGAAAAATAACCAAATGATTCCAAAACTTTTGCTAAATTAAAGCCCTGAGGATTCTATTTCAAAATATGATGTTTTATGACTAAAGCCGTAAACTTACTGATTAACAAAAAATTGGAGAGTAAACCTGAAAAGAAAAATCTGTTCAATAAAATCTCCATTATAAAATTAATAGCCGAATTAGGATCTGTATCGGTAAATGACATTGTAAAAAACCTCTATTTAAGCCTGCCTACGGTGAATAGCCTCATTGCAGAGTTGCTGGAAGATGATTTTATCCGTCAATTTGACAAAGGAGAATCTATTGGCGGACGTAAACCCAATTTATATAAGCTATGTGATGGATTGTTTCAGGTGCTTTCGATTGAGCTCCAACGTTTCTCTATCACTATGAGCATAATGGACAACAACCAGAACATTATTGCTGAAACTGTTGAGCTGGATAATGAATTATCTCGCAATGGAGAAAATCTAGCCGCTATCACACAAATCGTTGATCAATATCTTATCGATAAATCAGTTGATATCGAGAACCTAACAGGGATTATCATTGGTATGCCTGGGCTAATCAACGCTGAAGAAGGTACCAACGAGACTTTTTTACATGACGACAATCAATCCATAACAAATTATTTTGAGCGCATATATAAAAAACCAGTCTTCATTCTCAATGACGTCAAAGGCGCTGCTTATGCTGAATTGAAATTTGGATTGGCAAAAAACACAAAAAACAGTTTAATTATCCTAATGGATTGGGGGATTGGTTTAGGAATCGTGTCCAATGGCGAAGTCTATCTGGGACGTGATGGCTACTCCGGCGAAGTGGGACATATGCCCTTTATCGATAATGGCGAACTATGCTACTGTGGGAAAAGAGGTTGTTTGGAAACCGTAGCTTCCGGAATTGCTTTAGTCAACAATGCGAAACAGGAAATCCAGAAAGGAGAGCTGACTAAATTAAACGAATTGCAACCCGATGAATTACAACATTTAACACCAACGCATATTATTGAAGCTGCAAACAAAGGTGATCAATTTGCAATAAACCAGATTTCAAAACTAGGGACAAATCTAGGGAAAGCATTTGCATCCTTGATACAGCTCCTCAACCCCGAATTGATCGTATTGGGGGGGAAAATTGCAAAAGCAAATGAACTGATCACGATTCCGATACAGCAAGCCATCAATTCTTATACCATGGCAATATTGAAGGAACATTGTGACATAAAAGTGTCAAGCCTAAATCTCGACAGCAATACCGTGGGACTTACAAATTATTTTATCACGAAGTATCTGTCGGTTGAGTTGCTTCATAAATCCAAAATCTAAAACTGCCCTGTACTCAACAAAACAAGAGTGCAGGCTCTTTCTGTCTTAATACCATGCTCCATCGCGAGCTGTTCCAATGCTGAATTCTCTGCCCCTGGATTAAATATTATTCTTTTTGGCTTCGTCGCTAATATATAATCGTAATATTCTTTCTGATTAGGCTCGCTAAGATACATTGTCACCGTATCAATATCTGTATAGATCTCACCTTTCTTTTCAATGGCAACTCCAGCGGCTTCTCCTCCACTCAAGCCAATATTGACGATTGCATGCCCATGTTTATGAAGCATATTTGCCGCTTTATTCGAATAACGTGAAGGATTGGTGCTAGCACCCAAAATCAATGTTTTTTTCATCCCTTTATATATCTTTTGTATTTACTTATTACACGCTCACTCAAGGCATTTAGATTATCTTCTCTGCATTCTAGTTTACGATAAAAAAGATAATCTAAATGCTCCGAGTAGCATCGCTCAGAAATTACTCATCGATGATAAAATCACCATGGGTGCTATAGGCATTTTTACGCAATACCGGCATTCCCATGATTTTATAAAGCTCATCCAATTTGACCAAGCTTCCATTGGTCATATTAGAAAGTAAAACAATAACAATGTTTCTTTTTAAATCTCTTACATAAATATGTCTAAAACCGTGCCACCAGCCTGTATGGTATACGATATGATCATTACCATGCTCAAAGGTACGCCAACCATAACCATAGCTAAAAATTCCTTTTTTGGCATCGGGATATCCTCGGTATGCTGAATCCAATGTTGACTGCTTTAACAATCGTCCATCTCTCAAAGCCAGATCAAAACGATAAAGGTCACGCACTGTACTATAAATTCCTTTGTCACCAAGCGGTCCATCCTGAAAATTTTGCACCACCGATCTTCGCCATACCTTATCATGCCCGATAACGTTGGTCGGAATTTTATCATACACGGCCTTAGAGAGTGCGGCTGTATTTGTCATTCCGGCAACATTGAATACGCTATCTTTCATATACGTCGCATAATCTTGCTTTGATATCTTTTCAATAATGGCCCCTAAGACCATAAAGTTCGAATTATTGTAAAAGAAACGGCCTCCTGGCGCACCATAGCGATTAGGCTTAAATTCGGTCAGCATTTTCATCACATCTTGATTTGTCATTCCTTTCTTGCGATCAGGCCAATGTTCCTCCGAAAAATAAACGTAATTAGGTAATCCCGAGCGGTGTGTCAATAACATTTTTATGGTAATACCAGGATAAGGAAAATCCGGATAGAAGTCATTGATCGTTTGATCGAGACGTAGCTTTCCTGCCTCCACTAACTTCAAAATTCCGACAGCTGTTAACGGTTTAGAAACTGAAGCGAGTTCAAATTTGTCATCTATTTTTAGACTATCCCGTTTTAAGTAATTGGCCCAGCCGAATATATTCTGATATAAGATTTTCCCATCTTTAGCAACAAGAACGTTCCCATTGAATGCAGCTTTTGAATGAAGGTTTTTCATAAAAGCATCGATTTTCTGATCTGCATTATTTGGATTATAGACGAGTCTCGTGCTATCTGCTTTTGCCTGCGCTATTGCTGCTTCCTTCTGTTTTTTCTCTTTTGAACTACAAGCCACTGTAGATACCATCAAAAGAGCGACCATTCCCTTTAAAAAAAATAATTTCACTATACTAAGTCTCCCGGATTTTTGTGTTTTATGTATTGTTTATCAATAAATACCTCCTATTTCCTTTGTTCTAAACAACATTAAATTATTGAAGCTCGTAATAGAAGGACCAGCCTACTGATAATAATGCTAAAATGAAGATTTTAGTATAAAAAAACGAATTTTTCACCACAATAATTGATATTCATCGGATATGTTACCTTTTTTATGTGCGCAGTCTCTTTCACTCTAGCAACGGACAACCTGGGCTTACTTCAAACAAATGGATAACGATGGAAAACTATAGGTAAAAAAACTTTTCCCTATCATAAGATTAACCAATTAAGGCCATAAAAAAAGCCACCTTATTACTAAAGTGGCTTTTAATTCCTCAACTAAAGGATTATGCTAATAATCTTACTGGATTTTCAACCAAAGATTTTAATGTTTGCAAAAATGCAGCTCCAGTTGCACCATCGACCACGCGGTGATCACAACCCAATGTCACTTTCATTACATTACCAGGAACTACAGCACCGTTTTTAACAACAGGAACTGCTTGAATAGCACCAACAGAAAGGATTGCTCCATCTGGTGAGTTGATAATGGATGTAAATTCGTCAATTCCAAACATACCTAAGTTGGACACTGTAAATGTAGATCCTTCCCAATCGGCAGGCTGTAATTTTTTAGCTTTCGCTTTTTGAGCGAAGTCTTTCACCTCTGCAGAGATATGCGACAATGATTTACCATCTGCAAAACGCACAACAGGGACTAATAAACCATCTTCAACAGCCATTGCAACACCAATGTTGGTATGCTCATTGAAACGGATTTTATCACCTTGCCATGAAGAGTTTACGGCAGGATGTTTTTTCAAGGCAACAGCAACAGCTTTTACAACGATATCATTGAAAGAAACTTTTACTGGAGCAACCTCATTAATCTGCGCACGAGCAGCCATTGCATTGTCCATGTCAATTGATACAGTCAAATAGAAGTGTGGAGCTGTAAACAATGACTCTGCTAGACGACGCGCAATAGTTTTACGCATTTGGTTAACTGGTTTTTCAGTATAACGCTCTTCACCAACAAATGTAGGTAAAGTGATTGCTTTTGCTTCTGTTGCAGGAGCGGCTGCAGCTTTTGTTTCCGCAGGTTGTGCAGCAACAGGAACAAATGATTCTACGTCTTTCTTCACAATACGGCCACCATCTGCGGAACCTTTGATATCACTTAAGTTGATACCTTTCTCCTGTGCAATTTTACGTGCTAAAGGAGAAGCTTTCACACGAGAATCATCGCTTGAAGTCGATGCTACCGGTGCGGCAGTTACAGCAGCAGCTGAGTCAGCTTTAGGAGCTTCAGCAGTTTCTGCCTTTGCAGGTGCAGATTTTTGATTTAACAAAGGTGTGATATCAGTTCCTGCAGGACCAACGATCGCGATGATGTCGTTAACCTTTGCCGCTTGTCCAGCTTCAAGGCCAACATATAATAAAGTACCATCAGCATAAGCTGTAACTTCCATTGTCGCTTTATCAGTTTCTACATCAGCAATAGCATCGTCAGATTTAATCGTATCACCAACTTTGAAGTTCCATTGCGCAATGACACCCTCTTTCATGGTATCACTTAACAAAGGCATTGTAATTACCGTACATCCCAATTCCTCAGGAGTTACAGTACTAGCCGAAGATTCTGGACCAGAAACTTCTTCTGCTTTTTTTTCTTCTGTTTTTTCCGGTGCTTTTTCAGCTGCAGGCGCATCACCGCTCAACAATGCTTGAAAATCTTCACCTGGCTCACCTAAAACAGCAATAACAGCATCAATAGCTACTGCTTCGCCTTCTTTAGGACCAATATATAAAAGAGTTCCTTCTTGGTAAGACTCAAAGTCCATTGTAGCTTTATCTGTTTCAATCTCAGCTACTAAATCACCAGAATTTACTTTATCACCAACTTTTTTGTGCCATTTCGCGATGACCCCTTCGGTCATTGTATCGCTCATTTTCGGCATTCTTACTACTTCAGCCATTCTTTATTATATTATCAAGTTAAAGAGTATTAATCTAAAATAAATGGATAGTCTTGTTGTACATATACATCTTTGTACAATTCATCTGCAGTTGGATAAGGAGATTCCTCTGCAAATTTTACAGACTCTTCAACGACCTTTTTCACATCAGCCTCAACCTCTGCAAACCAAGCGTCATCCGCATAGTTGTTTTCTAAAATAGCATGTTTAGTCGACAACAATGGATCACGGTCTTTATACGCTTCAAGCTCTTCTTTCGTACGATATTTAGCCGGATCAGACATTGAGTGTCCTTTGTAACGGTATGTACGAATTTCTAAGAACGTTGGACCTTCACCTGCACGAGCACGTTGAACAGCTTCGTCCATCGCATTGTGTACAGCAACAACATCCATTCCATCAACCGGAGCAGAAGGCATATCGAAACCTAAGCCCATTTTGTAAATATCCTGCATGTTCGTTGTACGTTGTACAGAAGTACCCATTGCATAACCGTTGTTTTCACATACGAAGATAACAGGGAGTTTCCACAACATCGCCATGTTCAATGTCTCATTGAATGCACCTTGACGCACAGCTCCATCACCCATATAACAGATATTTACATTATCTGTACCAAGATATTTTTCAGCAAATGCGATACCAGCACCTAAAGGAATCTGACCTCCAACAATACCATGGCCACCCATGAATTTGTGCTCTTTGGAGAAGAAGTGCATAGAACCTCCTTTACCTTTTGAACAACCAGTGATCTTTCCATATAATTCAGCCATACAAGCATTTGCAGAAACGCCTTTAGCCAAAGCGTGGGCGTGATCACGATAAGCAGTGATTAGAGAATCCTCAGGTTTGATTACTGACATCGTTCCAGCGACTACAGCCTCTTGTCCTATGTACAAGTGACAGAAACCACGAATCTTTTGCTGTCCGTAAAGTTGACCTGCTTTTTCTTCAAACTTACGCATAAGTAACATAGACTTATACCACTCCAAATATGTCTCTTTTGTTATAGGTGTTGAACTCATTTCAAAGTTTTGATTTTCTTACTATTCTAGACTACAAATCTAATAATTTTGGACGAATTTCCTTGCCCAAAAATCAATTTTATTTATACTTTAAGACACTTCTAAGACATTTGATTTAAAGTATATAGCATTTGATTACAAATAAATGAACGGCACAATCAAATAAATCAAAAACTTATGAAAATAAAAAAGCCAAAGGACTTAATAATCATTTGGCTTAATCTATTTTATGCAAACTGTTTGCTATCGAAGTTTTTGGATCAGCTCACTTTCAGTTACCTTTACCTGCTCCCCGCTTTCCATGTCCTTTAAGGACAATTGCCCCGATGCAGCCTCCTCTTCACCGACTAATAACACGTAGGGAATACCCTTCCCATCCGCATAACCCATTTGTTTTTTCAATTTTACAGGAGATGCATAGAGTTCCGAAGCGATATTTTCCTTGCGAAGCTTGTTGAGTAAGCTCAGGGTATAACTTTCCAGCTGTTTGTCAAAATTGATGATCAGGAGCTTGGTAGAATCAGCTTTCCCAGCAGGAAATAAGTTCAACTCTTCCAGCACATCATAAATGCGGTCTGCACCAAAGGAAACGCCGACACCGGTCAGTCCCTTCAAACCAAACATTCCTGTAAGATCATCGTAGCGGCCACCTCCACCGATACTTCCCATGGCAACCTCATTCGTCTTGACCTCAAAGATACAGCCCGTATAATAATTGAGACCTCGGGCCAATGTAATATCCAGATCTATAATTTGATGAAGCAACTTTTCTTCAGCACCTAATTTGGCCACATAGTCAAACACATCCTCAATCTCTGCAATACCATTTAAGCCGACAGAAGAAGTTGCTAAAATCGCTTTTAAGGAAGCAAGTTTCTCATCATTTGAGCCTTCCAATAAAATTATAGGTTTCAAAATAGCAAGATCTGCTTCTGTAAAACCCCTTTCCAACAGTTCTTTGTTGACACCTTCCAACCCGATTTTATCCAATTTATCGATCGCGACAGTCATGTCTACGATCAGCTCCGGTTTGCCGATGATTTCAGCAATACCCGAAAGAATTTTCCTGTTGTTGATTTTGATATTAAAATCTTTCAGTCCAAACCGTTCGAAGGCTTCTTGATAAATCAAAATAAACTCCGCTTCATTCAATAAACTTTCTGACCCGACAACGTCGACATCACATTGGTAAAACTCGCGGTATCTTCCGCGCTGCGGACGATCTGCACGCCATACAGGTTGCACCTGAAAGCGCTTAAACGGTAAAGTAATATCATTTTGGTGCATCACAACATAGCGCGCAAAGGGCACCGTAAGATCATATCTTAGTGCTTTCTCTGTTATATGCGGAATGAGCTTATTGGAATTTTTATCGTGAAGCAGGCTGTCGGGCGCTTTTGTCAGGTAGTCACCCGAATTAAGAATCTTAAAGATCAATTTATCACCCTCGTCGCCGTATTTACCGGTGAGGGTCGTCAAATTTTCAAATGAAGGGGTCTGTATTTCATTATAGCCATATTTTCTGAATACCGTTTTCAGTGTATCGAAAATATAGTTGCGTTTGATCATTTCGGAAGGCGAAAAATCACGCGTTCCTTTTGCCAAAGAAGGTTTTACTACTGCCATATTTGGCAAAGTTAATAAAATCCTTTATTCTACTTCCAGAATTTTAAGGAATTCACAGGCTTTTTCGGCGGCAGATTTCTCGGCAGACTTCTTATTAAAATCACGGCCAAGTCCACAAACAATACCATCCACGACCGCTTCAATACTAAACATCTTAGAAGATTCCCCTTCCGGGTTGTCTGTTTGCCGAAATACAATCTCTTTGCCAGTATGTTGACACCACTCGATCAACCGACTTTTAAAGTTTGTTTCCGTCTGTTCCAATAGGTGAATATCGACGTGCGGTTTAATAATTCGATTCAACAAAAAGCTCTTGGTAAAAACATAGCCCCTATCTAGATAAACTGCCCCAATCAATGCCTCAAAAGCATCACCCAATAAAGATCCTTGTTTATTTGGAAAACTGATCATTCGCGCATCAAACTGGATAAGCTCATTAAACCCCAACTTTCTGGAAAGCTGGTTTAGATTTGCTCTACTGACAATTTTTGAGCGCATTTCAGTCAGGAACCCTTCGTCTTTATAAGGATATTTCTTAAATAACAGTTCAGCCACAACCGAACCCAAAACAGCATCACCTAAGAATTCTAAACGTTCGTTGCTATTTTTTGCGCCCTCTTTAATTGTAACGGCGACAGACTTGTGTCTAAACGCCATCTTGTACAGATGTACATTTCCGGGAACAAATCCTAGCAGGTTTTTTAGTTTTCTAACGTATTCCCGATCTGGCGAAAAATATAATTTATATATCCTTGCAAAAGGCATCTCTTCTAAAAATAAGGCGACAAGTCCTAGTTAAAGAACCTGTCGCTAGCTCATATTATCAAACCATGTTTGAAGGATCAAACATTAAGCTTTATATTTTTTCACAATAACGGTAGCATTATGCCCACCGAAACCGAATGTGTTGCTCAAAGCGGCATTAACGATACGTTTTTGCGCTTTGTTGAATGTAAAATTCAAGTTGTTATCAATTTCCGGATCGTCTGTAAAGTGATTGATTGTCGGAGGGACAATATCATTTTGAACAGCCAATATAGAAGCGATAGTTTCAATAGCCCCTGCAGCACCCAAAAGGTGCCCTGTCATTGATTTAGTTGAACTGATATTCAATTTATAAGCGTGTTCACCAAACAGGTCAACAATAGCCTTCGTTTCACTAATATCACCGACCGGTGTAGATGTTCCATGAACATTGATATAATCAATATCTGAAAAATCCATCTCTGCATCATTTACAGCCATTGTCATAGCCAGTTTTGCGCCCAATCCTTCAGGATGCGAGGCTGTGATGTGATGTGCATCTGCACTCATTCCACCCCCTGCAATCTCTGCATAGATTTTTGCTCCACGTGCTAAGGCATGCTCCAAACTTTCTAAGATCAATGCACCCGAACCCTCTCCCGAAACAAAACCGTCTCTGTCTTTATCAAAAGGACGTGATGCTGTTTTAGGATCATCATTCCGGGTTGACAACGCATGCATAGCATTGAACCCACCAATTCCAGCTTCATTGACTGTAGCTTCTGATCCACCTGTAACAATCACATCAGCTTTGCCCATACGAATATAGTTAAAAGCATCTATCATTGCATTGGTAGCCGAGGCACAAGCCGATACGGCAGAAAAGTTAGGGCCACGTAGACCATGACGCATTGAAATATGTCCTGGAGCAATATCAACGAGCATCTTAGGAATGAAGAAAGGATTGAAACGAGGTGTTCCATCTCCCTTTGCAAAGTTTGCAACTTCTTCAGTGAAAGTTGTTAAACCTCCAATTCCTGATCCCCAAATTACTCCGATACGATTTGTATCTAATTTTTCAAAATCTAAGCCAGCATCTTTAATTGCCTCATCTGTTGACGCAATTGCATACTGGACAAAAGGATCGACTTTACGAGCTTCCTTTCGATCCATAAATTCATGCGGATCAAACCCCTTTACCTCACATGCAAACTGAGTCTTGAATTTTGACGCATCAAAATGCGTAATAGGAGCAGCTCCGCTTACACCATTTATTAACGCCTCCCAGTAAGCTGAGACGGTATTACCAATTGGTGTAAGGGCGCCTAATCCTGTTACTACTACTCTTTTAAGCTCCATTTATTACGATTAGCCTAATTAAATTAGTTAGTTAACGTTTTTTTCTAAATAAGCGATTGCTTGACCAACAGTACCAATAGTCTCTGCTTGATCATCAGGAATAGCAACGTTGAATTCTTTTTCAAACTCCATGATCAACTCAACAGTGTCAAGTGAATCAGCACCTAAATCATTAGTGAATGAAGCTTCTGGTGTTACTTCGTTTTCGTCAACACCTAATTTTTCAACGATAATTGCTTTTACTCTTGAAGCGATATCTGACATGATTTTATAGTTTAATTGTTTAATAAATCTGTGCAAAGAAAAATAAATTTCATCAAAATTCAAACCTAAATTGATATTTAGATGAAAGTCACCATGTTAGGCGACCGAACTTATTCGCGTCTTATACTAGCTAACCCACTCTATATTAACTTAGTTCAAGTATAACAAAAAATATTTTGTATTCCAAACGCTCAGCTAATTAACTCAAATTTTACACAAAAAGTATATTCCTACCTCAAAATTATTAGTACCTTCGTTAGCAGAGGGACATATATTTAAACATTAAAGTGGTCAATAAGTTAGTAGCAAGATTGGATATGGACATGAATGAAGAGTTGGATTTTACCCTACTCGCCATCACCTGTTCGTTGAAAGATTACCGACTCTGCCATTTCATCAACAAGGAGACTAACCTGAATTTTTCCAGAGGAAAAGAAAGCAAGTACGACCATGATGGTCGACAAAAAAACAAAACCGAAGAAGAGCTTGAATATCACATTGTCTTTGATCCAAAGAAAAAAATAAGCTACCACTTCACTGCTTTTCATTACCTTATCGCCGATGCCGACACCGAATATTTCTTGATCAACAATAAGAGCATCGAAGGCACTTATTTAATCCCGGAAAACCCCCACTTCGATTTTTTTATCATCATCAAAAACTACATCTGTGAGGATGACGTGGAACATATTATCAAAAGGATCAACAAATTACCCGAAGTCGTCATTGCAAAAGAAATATCACCAAAAATATTGAAATCTAAAGAAAATCTCATATTTTAGCAAACTGTAGGTTAGTGTAGCAAATACACCCCAACTTAGATCTAAATTAATTCGATTTAGTTTTGACAAAACACAACAATATAGTAGGCTATTTGTTGTGATTAATGAAGAACATTTAAAATACAAAATAACAGATGGAAAAAGTTCAAAAAAGGACTAAAATTGTCGCAACATTAGGCCCTGCCTCGGCAGACAAACAAGTTTTGACCAACATGATTGCCAAAGGGGTTGATGTGTGCCGGTTGAATTTCTCTCATGGCAGCCAGGAAGATCACCTTAAGGTAATCGAAACTATAAATGCAATAAATAATGAAACAGGATTCAATGTTGCCATCTTAGCCGATTTACAAGGTCCAAAAATTAGGATCGGAAAAATGAAAGAAGGTGGAGCTATTCTCGTGAATGGTTCAAAAGTTGAAATTACAACACAAGAACTCATCGGAGACGAAAACAGAATCTACATTACATACGAAAACTTTCCAAACGATGTTGAAGCCAACGAAATCATTTTACTTGATGACGGAAAACTTCAACTTCGTGTTTTAGAGACCAATCATAAAGATACTGTTACCTGTGAAGTTGTACACGGAGGTGTCCTTACTTCACGTAAAGGCGTTAACTTACCGAACACCAAAGTATCTATCCCATCGTTGACGGAAGAAGATTTAGACAACTTGAATTTTGCCCTGAATCATGGTGCAGACTGGATCGCGATGTCTTTCGTACGTTCGGCAGAAGATATTTTTCAATGTAAAAAAATCATCGAGGCAAAAGGAAGCCATGCTCGTGTCATCGCAAAAGTTGAAAAACCGGAAGCGATTGAAAATATTGATGCCATTATCGAAGCTACAGATGCTGTTATGGTTGCTCGTGGTGACTTGGGCGTTGAGCTTCCAATGGAAGAGGTACCAGGACTTCAAAAGATCATCGTACAGAAATGTAGAGATCTTTCAAAACCGGTAATCATTGCGACACAGATGTTGGAAAGTATGATCACTACACCACGTCCTACACGTGCTGAAGTAAATGACGTAGCCAACTCCGTATTGGATGGAGCGGATGCTGTGATGTTAAGTGGCGAGACTTCAGTTGGTGAATTCCCTGAAATCGTTATCGAAACAATGAGCAAAATCATTATCCACGTGGAACAAACTTCTTATCCTTATTATAATGAGAAAGTTAGTGAAATCCACGACGGAACACTTATTCCGGACGCGATTTGCGCATCTTCGGTTTATCTTGCTCAAAAAACAAATGCATCTGCAATTGCGGTATTGACATCATCTGGTGCAACAGCGTTTGAAATTACAAGTTATAGACCAAATGTAGATATCTTAGTTTTCACAGGAACACAAAAATTGCTGAAACAACTCAGCCTACTTTGGGGCGTAAAAACTTTTATCTACGACAAGTTCGAAAGCACAGATGGATCTATTCATGATGTTAACAAATTTATTGTAAAAAATAACTACGTTAAACCTGGATCTATCATTATCAATACAGCTTCGACACCGTTAATCGAAAAAGGTAAAACAAATACAATCCGTGTTTCCCAGCTATAATGGACAATAAGGATTAAAGCAAAAAAAATAGCGTTCTATCTAGAACGCTATTTTTTTTGCTTGTTTGGATACAAGGAGTCGATTTTTAATTTAAAGTCCTTCACCTTTAGCGAATCATTCAAGCGCCTAAAAGGAAGATTGTTTTCTTTCTCATCACCTTTGGGCATTTTTTCCGTTCCTGGCATTGGGGCTAGACCGTCCACACGATTTGGCTTCTTAATGGGCATATGATACTTTTCATCTGAAGAATCCAATTTAAAGACAGGCATCTTTGATTCTTTTTCCTCCATTAAAGGAATCTGCGGTTTCACCTTTACTTGTCCTAAAGCAATGGTCCCTATGGAAGACAATACCAATAATAATACGTAGCTTTTCATCTTTATATAGTTATTAAAGAGCACTCATTGTACCAATGAACGCGTCATATTCGGCTTATTCACTTCTCCAGCAGTTAGACTCAACCGCGTAGATTAAAATTTGTCCACAGCGCAATTCAGCACATAATCCATTTCTATTCACTAATTTACAAAGAACAGCATCTATATTTAAACAGATTGCTGTTAAACATTGTTAAAACAGCTACAAAACACATTAGCATCTTTATATTTGTAACAATTTAAGAAAAAATGAGCTATCGCACCTTAAATGGCCGCTCACATGGCATAAGGGATGAATACGCAAATGGTAAATAAACTGAGCGCTATAAACTTTTTGATATATTCAAAATACATTTATTTAATACCCAATACTAATGAAGAAAAATAGCATTGTATTAATCATTGGACTGATGTCTCTCGCTCTAATTGGGGTATTGGCCATGCAATTCTATTTTCTGAGAGATTCTTATCGCCAAAAGTCTCAATTATTTGATGAGTCCGTCAATGCTGCGATTACAGCTGTTGCCGGTAAGCTTGAACGACGGGAGGTAGTTGACTTCGCTAAGGTTCAACAGGAGCGTAACATTGAAAAATCCAAGCAGGAACAGGCCAAACAACGTCTTTTGGCCGAGCAACTCGAAATACAGTATAGAATTGAAGAATTAAAAAACAAACAACATGTTGTTTTCTCAAACTTTAAAGAGCAAGAAGACCAATTACGTGCATTGTATCCAAATGTAATTGAAATCAAAAATTCATTCTACGAAACATACATCAAAAGACCGGAGTACCAGAAATTTATCAAATTTTCTGTTTCAAATGAGCTTACCGACGATAATTTGGTACAGGCTTTTATCATGTTAAATGCTTCAAAGGTAGATGATCAGATCAATGGGAAGGACGATAGCACGCGGTTTGTTATCCCCCTAATGGACCCACTGGTCAATCAACAAACAAAATTCCGGGTAGCCACATTACCTCCAAGAGAGAATGCGAAACTTGCGAAAACAATTTCTGATTTGGAAAAAAGATTGGATATCCTCAACAGAAAAAACGCGTGGAGTGGCTTTAATGTATATGATTCCGTTGCCATGCTGGGCGGCAAAAAAGCAGACTACATCGAAGATATTGCTATTGGAATGGAGCTTGCTAAACGTCCATTAAAGGATCGATTGAATGTGATCATCGTTCAAGAACTTATCAAAGAGGAGTTGGCTCAACGCGACATTAAAGCTCCTTTCAATATTGAAATATGGAGCACAAACAATATATTACTAAATAATATTTTAAACGAAGCCGCTTTAAATAACCCAACAAATACAACCAAATACTCAACGGCACTTTTTAAAGGTGATATCGGTGCTGCGCCAGGAAAATTAACCATCTATTTCCCCAATAAAAAGGCGATAATTGCCGATAATATGGGCTATCTGTTGCTGCCCATGCTGGCACTGCTTTTCTTGTTGGTGGGGTGTTTTGCTTATACACTGATTATCATCTTCAGACAAAAGAAAGTTTCGGAAATGAAGACGGATTTCATCAACAACATGACGCATGAGTTTAAAACACCTGTTGCAACAATTATGATTGCCAGTGAGTCACTTAAAGATCCAGACATCAATGCCGACCACAAGCGCGTTCAGAAATTGGCTAATATCATCTACGACGAAAATGTTAGACTCGGAAATCATATTGAACGTGTGCTCGATTTGGCAAGACTAGAAAAAGAAACGCTAAAACTCGACCAGGTAGAAGTATGCATCAATGATCTTGTTTCGGCAGTAACGGACAGTATGCAGCTACGGATGCAAAATATTGGCGGGAAATTCAGTATAGATCTTGCAGCGACCAAGGATGTTGTCGTTGGTGATGAGTTACATTTTTCCAATGTATTTTACAATCTTTTGGATAATGCCATCAAGTACAGCAAAGGAGATTTACATGTCAACATCAATTCAAAAAATGTTGGCGACACCATTGTTGTCACCATAGCCGACAATGGTATTGGGATGAGCCGGGATCACCTGCAAAAGATTTTCGACCAGTTTTACCGTATTCCAACTGGGAATGTTCATAATGTCAAAGGATTTGGCCTTGGCTTAAGTTATGTACAGGACATTCTGAGAAGGCTGAACGGAAAAATTACAGTTAAAAGTGAAAAAGATAAAGGCACGACCTTTGAAGTAATTTTGCCTATTAAAAAATAAAACGTTCCTTTTTTGTATATTTCCTCTTTAAAAAATTTCAAAGGTTGAGGAAGGCTGATTTATCAGCATCAAGGGACATTGGTGAAAATTAATATATTCATTATGCAAAAGATATTATTAGCAGAAGATGATCCTAATTTGGGGGATCTTTTAAAAGACTATCTCGAATTAAAGGGAAAATTTGACGTCACATTATGCACGGATGGAGATGAAGCGATTTCTCAATTCAAAAAAAATAACTACGACCTTTGTATTTTTGATGTCATGATGCCAAAAAAGGACGGATTTACAGTTGGACGTGAAATCAGAAAAACAAACAATACTGTTCCTATTATCTTTGCCACAGCAAAGGGGATGATGGAAGATAAGACCGAAGCCTTTGAGCTAGGAGGAGATGATTATATCACCAAGCCTTTTCGAGTGGAAGAATTATTGCTCCGCATCAATGCTTTGCTGAAACGCAGTGTTCGAGACAAAGAAGAAGAAGTGGTTGCGGATAAATTTGAAATTGGCGATTATTTCTTTGATTATACAAGTCAGCAGATTTCTTACAAAGGACAGATGCAAAAACTCTCCACGAAAGAAGCTGAACTACTCCGCTTGCTTTGCTTAAAGAAAAATGATGTGCTGACCCGGGAAGAAGCGTTGTTAAAAATATGGCATGATGATAACTATTTTACGGGTAGAAGTATGGATGTATTTCTCAGTAAACTTCGTAAATATCTAAAAGAAGATAGCAAAGTTGAAATTGTCAATGTGCACGGAAAAGGTTACAAACTTTTGGTCAGCTAAAAAAAGGGGAATGAAAAATATAGTCATTCCCCTTTTTATGCTACACACGTATTCAAGCGTGACTTACTCGAATTCGTGGATGAAAATAAAAGAACAAAACAATTTCATCCTTAGTAGAATATAAAAAATTGACGCACTTTTATAAAAAATTTGCATTTCAAAAAGAAATGTTCTAACTTAGCGTCGCTTATAGAGAAAGGCAGAGGGAATAGACCCGATGAAGCCTTAGCAACCTGTCCCTTGACAAGGTGCTAAATTCTACCCTACTTGATATGGGAATGATAAGCCGAAGTCACCAAATTCTAGTGTGTCCTTCTCTCTCTAGCAAGAAATATAGTTGAAAAAGAAATATTAAAAACATTCATTATGTTATTGACTAACAATTTAGGTTACCCTCGTGTGGGCGCGTTCCGCGAATTGAAAAAAGCCAATGAGGCCTATTGGGCTAAAAAATCTTCTGTTGAGGAATTATTGGACACAGCAAAAAAAATTCGTGAAGGCAATTGGAAAACACAAAAAGATGCTGGAATAGATTTGATCCCTTCCAATGATTTCTCTTTTTACGATCAAGTATTGGATTTAACCCTCACTGTTGGTGCAATTCCTGCTCGCTACCATTCTTTATTGAATAAAGTAGACAACAATTACAGTTTAGATCTATATTTTGCCATGGCGCGCGGTTTCCAACAAGAAGGAATCGACGTGACTGCAATGGAAATGACCAAGTGGTTGGATACGAACTACCACTACATGGTACCAGAATTCACCAAAGATCAAGAATTCAAATTGACTTCCGAAAAATTCTTAAATGAATACAACGAAGCAAAATCATTGGGCATCGATACTAAACCAGTTCTATTAGGTCCTATTACATACCTTTTGATCGGTAAAGAAAAAGAAGCTGGCTTCGACCGTATCGATTTATTGGATAAACTTATTCCAGTATATGAGCAAATACTAGCTAAACTAGCTGATGCTGGTGCACAATATGTTCAGATTGACGAGCCTTTCTTAGCATTGGATTTAGATGCTAAAGTAAAAGCTTTATATCAACCTACTTTCGAAAAATTAGCTGCAGCAGCAAAAAATATCAAATTAATCGCAACGACTTACTTCGAATCTTTAAAAGACAACGAAGATATCGCAGTTAACCTACCTATCCATGCTTTACATTTGGATCTGGTACGCGGTGAAAATCAATTGGATACGGTATTGGCTAAAGTTCCTGCTTCATTAACATTATCTTTAGGTATTGTTGAAGGCCGTAACATCTGGAAAAATGATTACGAAAAATCATTGGTTAAAATCAAACAGGCTGTTGATGCATTAGGAAAAGACCGTGTATGGGTAGCTCCTTCTTCATCACTGTTGCACGTTCCTTTTGACTTAGACAATGAACACAATGAACAATCGCTACCAGCTGAAGTAAAAAACTGGTTAGCATTTGCTAAACAAAAATTAGCTGAAGTAAAAGACTTAGCCGTACTAGCGGAGGGAGAAGTTGATGCTGAAACAGCAAAACGCTTCGAAGCGAACAAAGCGGCTGCTGAAAGCCGCCGTACCTCTCCATTGATCCACAAACCAGAGGTTAAAACACGTACAAGCAATATTACTGATGACGATGCAAAACGCACTTCAGCATTTGCAGACCGTAAAGCAGCGCAACAAGCGAAATTCAACTTACCGGCGTTCCCGACCACAACTATCGGTTCATTCCCACAAACGAAAGATGTTCGTAAATGGAGAGCAGATCTGAAAAAGGGTGCTATTACGCAGGCAGAATACGATAAAGCAATCGCAGAAGAAACAGAAAACACCATCCGTCTTCAAGAGCAATTGGATATCGACGTATTAGTACACGGCGAATTCGAACGTAATGACATGGTTGAATACTTCGGTGAACAATTGGCTGGTTACGCTTTCACACAAAATGGTTGGGTACAATCTTACGGTTCACGTTGTGTAAAACCTCCGATTATCTATGGTGACGTATACCGTCCTGAAGATATGACTGTCCGTTGGTCTTCATATGCACAATCATTGACAAATCGTCCGGTTAAAGGTATGTTGACTGGTCCCGTAACAATCTTACAATGGTCTTTCGTACGTAACGATCAACCGCGCTCAACAACGACTTACCAAATTGCATTGGCGATCTTGGATGAAGTACAAGCCTTGGAAAAAGCAGGTATCAAAATCATACAAATCGATGAACCAGCTATCCGTGAAGGATTACCGTTACGTAAAGCTGATCAAAAAGATTACTTGAACTGGGCAGTACGTGCTTTCCGTGTCTCTTCATCAAATGTTGAAGACGATACACAGATTCACACACACATGTGTTATTCTGAGTTCAATAATGTGATCGAAGATATCGCTGCAATGGATGCCGATGTTATCACGATTGAGACTTCACGTTCTCAAATGAAATTATTGAATGCTTTCGCCGGTGATTTCAAATATCCAAATGATATTGGTCCAGGTGTTTATGACATTCACTCACCACGTGTTCCAAGCAAAGATGAGATGGTAGATCTATTGCGCAAAGCAAAAGCAGTAGTTCCAGCAGAACAACTTTGGGTTAATCCTGACTGTGGTTTGAAAACTCGTGCTTGGCCAGAAACCAAAGCGGCTTTAGAGTCTATGGTTGAGGCTGCGAAAATCTTAAGAGCAGAATAATTCTTAAACTATATTGATAAAGCCCTAGCTGAAATTTCAGCTAGGGCTTCTTTATTGGGCTTCGTTCAAAATAAAAACTGTTATCCGAATAAGGTGAGATTATTTTCGGCTGTTCTTCCGTTCTTTCTTGTTTTCCTTTTCGTTCCCGTTCTTAATTTCCTGTTTTCCTTTAATCCGATCTTCAATCGCCTTCAGGCTTGACGAAAAATCGAGGTCAACATTTTCAAGTTTAGCCTTTTTTAACGCCTTCAATGCCTTTTTGTATTTTCTCATTTTTTCAAATAGAAGTGCTTTCTTGATCCAGATTCCTGTCAAGGGCATGGCCGGAAGTGTCAAAGCAAATTTGATCGTCTTTTTTGCAGCTTCATACTCCCCCATATCAATCAATGTCTGAATGAAATAAGGATATACTTCCAGTGCCTGCACATTATGCACCAAAGCTTCCTGGAAATACCTTTTTGCCTGCTCATAGTCCAATAGCTGTTCGGCATGAACTCTTCCCATCAAACACAGCGCCATTGTATTGGACTCATCATAGGATGGCGCATAGGATAAGGATTCCATGGTCTCCTCCAAATACATCGGATAGTTATCCAGCGCCTGAAGGACATATTTATTTACTGAATTCATAAAATTTTCTAAAACATAACATTCATATCCAGCTTTCACGATAACTTTGAAAGTAACTGGATTTTTAAAACTCCTGAATAAGCTAAGCATATTGGAAAAGTGGACTACCATTTCGAGCGCCACGTTTTAGCCAATATCAACCTAGGTTACTTAACGTATTAAGAAGAAGATTAGGAAAGGGCCGTATTCCGAAGAATATTCCCGAGAATCTTCTCTGTGGACGAAGCGGGGTTTTCTAATATTGCAAACATATTCTTCCGTTTTTATTAATTACTCTATTGAATTGCAAAGATTCAAAATATTTACCAAATTCCAAAAACTTTTGATTATTAATCTGTTATATTGTTCAGCACGATATTGGCATATTATTGTCGCATCAATTTCACTAAAATTCAACGACTATTTCCCCATCTTTGAACTATGGAAAGTCAATCAGCTAATCAATTAATCAAACTAGCAAGAAAACGTAAGGGACTAACGCAGCAGGAACTCGCCGATCAAGCGGGGGTATCGCTAAGAACAGTACAACGCATAGAAAAAGGCACGGAAGAAATCAGTGGATTTAGTCTCAAACAGATCAGTCAAATTTTGGAAATACCATTAGAACAACTCATTATGCCAAATGTAAATCAAATCAGTATCGACAACAATCAAACAGGAAGTATTAAAGCGCTATATTTAGCATCGCTCACCTTTTTGGTCAACCCATTATTAGGGCTATTGGTCCCAGCAATTATGGGTTATACGAAACAAAACAAAGACGCCTTATACAGTAAGCACCTAAAAAAAATAATTATAATACACGCTGTTGGACTATTTTTTCTCGGAAGTTTCATAGGCTATATCATTATTGCAGATTTTTTTAAAATTGCACTACCGTCTTTTTTAACCAATATCTTTAATAGCGCCTATTTTTTACTCATCCCAGTATGCTATTACATATTGATTCTAACGTTTACTATTTTTAATTATATTGCAATAAGAAAAGCCAAGCTCAGTTCTGCAAACTAAACCAATACAAATGAATCTATTGTGATCAATATCACAGCGGTTTCTTTTGAACAATCAATACCCAATCATTCTCCAACAACAGATACCCTGTTTCGTAAATAAAGCTATAGGTCTGCCCCTTGTTATTGGAAAAAGTATGTGTATGAAACTTAAAATCAAATCCCAACCGCTTTAACTTTTCCCGTTGTATCTTCACCATACCCACCCCACTCAATGCATCTAATAAAATACGGCGGTTTTTTCGTAGGATATTATTCACACTGCGCACCAGATTGGTCTGGTCGCTATTTAATTTATTGTTATAGGCGTTCCGGCAAGCATCATCACAAAATCGCTTGTCCGAACGGCCATATATTACTTTGCCACATTCAAGGCAGACTTTTTCTCCAGAACTCATAACGGAAGATTAAACGACAACAAACGGTTACAACCGACTATAGTCGAATACAAATGGTAAATAGACGACTATAGTTATTTCCCCACCCCACCTTTGCTTAAGATCATTCGGCGTTCATAGCCAATGACCATCAACTAAAATAAGAATTATTAAAAACTTTTAAAAATTAGACACATGAGCACATTACGCAACAAAGTACAATTGGTTGGGCATTTAGGAAACGACCCGTTAATCAAAACAACTTCCACTGGCACCAATTACTCCATATTACGTCTCGCCACCAATGATCTTTTCAAGAACAAAGCCGGTGAATGGGTTGAAGAAGTTCAATGGCATACACTCGTGGTTTGGGGTAAGCAAAACAATACCATTGAAAAGAAATGCCAACGTGGGACCAAACTCATGGTTGAAGGCAAACTCACCTATCGTAACTATGAGAACGCAGATGGGGTAAAACAATATGTCACAGAAATTAAAGTAGATAATTTTATGATTTTATCTGATTCGAACGGTGCCAAAGATGACATCCCAACACCTCCAGATGAAAATGAAGACGATCTGCCTTTCTAGTATGATCAACGAGGTAGGTTTTCAAGCCCCTACCTCGTCGATTGTTTCCAACTTATTTTGTCAGGCTTGCAGTCAACGCTCTTCCTAGGTTCTCTGCATAAGCCTTCCATAATTTAGCATCTTCTGGCGTAAACTTAGCAACAGCTTCAGTTTCTTTGGCCGCCCATTCCTGTCGCTTCGCTGCAAGCTCCTTGAGTTTAACAACATCGCCGCTTTTAGCAACAGCGATAAATTCTTTGATATATTTTGTATAATCCTCCGCCAATTTTTGTGTCTCAGCAGAACTAAATTTCGGTATTGGCACTTCGCCACCGCTATTTTCTACCGACGTTTCGGCCGTATCTTTTTTTAAGTCAATAGCGGCAGTTGTATCTTTTACTTCGACTTTTTTAGTCGTGGAATTATTGCAGGAAATAACAAAAAATCCAGCAATTAATGCTGATAAGGCTACTTTCTTCATTTATTTAAATTTAGTTTTTTAAGTCTGGTCATTTATTCGTTTATGCGTGTTGTTCTAAAGCTAAATAAATCACTCTAGTTTTATCGGATCGACAAGTTCACCATCATCTTAATCACAACCCTACCTTTTTGTAACGTTACTTTATTATCGAACTAATTTAATTACAATGCCCGACTCTACGAAATTTTTTGTGGACACTCACATTCTGCAGGCCTGAGTTAGGAGTCTTCTTTTCTTGTAGGCAAGTCAACATCAGATCAACTCCAAGGCCGTACATATTAGGGGTATTACAAGGGTAAACCCCTGCAAACCCCTTGTTAATACCTTGTAAATGGACTGCGATTACATAATTAACCACGGATATGATAACAACATGGAAATACGCCCGATACCGGCAAAACCGAATAAACAATAGGAAAAAGTTCCACGCAATTAGATTCGCTCAAACCTGCCATACAATTTCCAGAAATATGCTTTCTCCCCCATAGTGAGATCAATCTTCTTCCAGGCATTTAAGGCTAAACTAATCTCCTTTTCCTGCAAACTGTATTTTCCAATAAAGAACTCTTCTTCGGAAAAATACAAACCAAATGCTTTATCCAACGTATGTAGGCTCTGAACATCTACCTCTTCAAAAAATAAAATGGATTGAGGGCCAGCCAAAAAATCACTCGGCACCGGAATAGCGTCAGCGTATTCGATTGCGATGAGGCGGTTCCTACTTTGCAAAGGAAATTCAATTATTGGAAGCTCTTCTAATTTCGAAAAATAACTACCCGCCTCAAAAATACCATCTCGTTCCAGCAGCGGGATTTGTAACAATCTTTTACGTCCAATAAGAGAAACATTTGGATCAAAATAATCATTGAAATTAAGAATTTCATTGACAGATAGATTTTTTTCAATAAGATGCTGCACAGGAATGCCAAAATAATTTGCAATTTTTAGAACAATCTCAATTTTTGGCTCTGCACGCATTTCTTCGTAAGACGAAATATTACCTCTAGTAAGATTAAAAATATCCCCAAATGCCTGTTGACTCATTCCTTTCACTTTTCTTAATTTCTTAATATTGTTGCCTACGTTGCTCATTTTAAAAAAAATTGAATATTTATTGCAAAATATTTTTGCATTTTTATTACCTTTATGCAAAGAATATGTGCAATATATAAAAAACTTGATTATGTACTTCTCAAAAATTGAAAATTATATCGCCAATATCGGTTACACCATCACCCATAAGGATACAAAAGAAGGAATCTTTGTCATCGAAAATGAAGACGACGGAATCCGTAACCTGATTGTAGGCATTGCCCAACCCATCCTGATTTTTGAGCAATATCTTTTTACAATCAGCAATGACACCATGGATATGTTCAAATCACTATTGATAAAAAATAGAGATATTATACACGGTGGGTTTGCATTAACAGAAGATGGTACCAAAGTTATATTTCGGTATACCTTACAAATACATAATCTCGATCAGAATGAGTTTGATGCAGCCATTAATTCGCTGAGTCTTTTGATGAGTGAATATTATAATCAGTTAATAAGTTTTTCAAAATTATAGAATAATGAATATTTTTAAGAGAATTTTCAGAATTGGTCAAGCCGAGATCCACGCAGTCGTGGACAAAATGGAAGACCCTATCAAAATGACGGAACAGGGTATCCGTGAGATGAAAGAGGACCTGGAACAATCGTTAGAAGCCTATGCTAAAGTTAAAGCGTTAGCCATACGTACCCAAAACAATTGTGAAAGGAAAAAAGAAGAAGCCAATGAATTCGAAAACAAAGCTATTCTATTACTCCAAAAAGCACAAAAGGGAGAATTAACGACAGAAAAGGCAGAAGGTCTTGCAAAGGAAGCGCTGTTGTTGAAAAAACAGTTATTAATCGAAGCTGGTGAATTGGAGAAACAAGCCGTGATTCATCAAAGTTCATCGGATGAGCTACACAAAAATGTAGACATTCTCAAATTCAATATATCGAAATGGGAAGGTGAACTCTCTACTTTAAAGGCACGTGTAAAGGTATCCAACGCAGCTAAAATGGTCAATCGTCAGCTCGCTAATATCGATTCCAATAGTACGATTTCCATGTTAGAACGTATGAAAGAGAAGGTCGAGGAAGACGAGGCACTAGCAAAGGCCTATGGCGAGATTGCACTAGGTAACAAAAGTAAAGTTGATGAGATCAACGAGACCATCGGCGGGTCTGAAGCCGTCAACAACGAATTAGAAGAACTAAAAAGAAAATTAAATAATGATGAAAAGATTTGAATATAAAACGCTAAAAATTGAACCTAAAGGTTTTTGGGGAACAAAGTTGGATCCCGAAAAAATTGATGAAATCTTAAATGATCTTGGAAATCAAGGCTGGGAATTGGTAACCATGCAGGACCTTGAAGTCAATGGGAATTCCTGGTCTTTTCATTATACTTTCAAGAGAGAGAAAATTTAAACAATAACACTATGACAGAACTAATCAATATCTTATTCAATCCATTGTCCAATGGAATTATGACAGTCTTAACTGGCATGTCTGTAGTGTATTGGTTATTTATGTTTCTGATGGGTGATGGAGTACATCTATTTGATGCCGATGCAGATATAGACCTCCATCCTACACCTGATGTCACGGACGTTGATGGCTCACATGATATCGCAACTGAGGGCGGCGATCATGCACACCATCATCATACGGATACGGACGCTAATACAGAACCTGGTTTCTTTGCAAAAGCAATGGATTACATCAATGTTGGCAAAGTACCCATCATGCTTATTGTAACACTGTTCAAATTTATAGGCTGGATAATTACCATTGTTTCTTCGCTCTTTATCGACGTTGCTTCATGGGGGATAAAGTCCGTATTAATCCTGATCCCTGTTTTTATTGTTACATTTATTTTAATGCATTTTCTGACCAAACCTTTAGCTAAAATGTTCAAAAGTATAGGTTACAATGGCGAAGAAAGTCACGATTTTCTTGGTCGCATGGGTAAAATGAGAGCCAGTATTGAAGGCAAGAAAATAGGTTCTGCCGAATTTATCATCCAACAGGATCCTATTCGCCTCAATGTTGTCAGCCATAATGGGGAGAAAATAGGCTATGGAGACGATGTCATTATTGTTGACGAATCCAAGGACAAGAAATATTATTATGTGACCAAAGAAATCACGATAGACAATATTTAATGGAAAAGGAATAAACGCAAAGCCCCGACACTAAACAACTGTCCTAAAAGAGCGAATCTTTATCCTTTTAAATTCTAATCGTAAACCCAAATATTAAAATCTAAATAAATACAAATCATATGCTATATCAACCTCTTTTATTTTTAAGTGGCTTAAACGGAATTATACTTTTAATTGTCGGTTTGGCTGTCTTTTTAATTTTTGCATTCTTTGTTGTATTGAGTGCATTCTACAAGAAAATTCCACAAGGGAAGGCGATTGTACGAACCGGTGTTGGTGGTACAAAAGTAGCATTCAACAAGGGAATGTATGTTGTACCTGTATTTCACAAGATGGAGATCATGGACATCTCAATCAAAAAAATTGAGATTGCCCGTATGCAGGGTGAAGGTTTGATCTGTAAGGACAATATTCGTGCAGATATCAAAGTTGCTTTCTTTGTTCGTGTCAATAAAAATGTAGATGATGTGATCAATGTAGCCCAAAATTTAGGTTGCGACCGCGCCAGTGAACCAGAAACATTAAAAAGTATTTTTGAATCTAAATTCTCCGAAGCACTCAAAACAGTAGGTAAGAAATTTGATTTCATTGAATTATACGAAGCCCGTCGCGAATTCCGTGATGAGATACTCGACGTCATCGGAACTGATCTTAATGGTTATATTTTGGACGACTGTGCGATTGATTACCTTGAACAGACCGACATCGAACATCTCAATCCAAATAATATCCTAGACAGTGAGGGTATCAAAAAGATCACCGAATTAACAGCCAAACAAAATATAAATGCCAACTTCATTCGTCGTGATGAGGAGAAACTAATCAAAAAACAAAACGTGGAAGCAAGGGAAGCGATTCTAGAACTAGACCGTCAGCTTGCCGAAAAGGAAGAGAAACAAAAACGGGAAATTGACAACATCAGAGCACGCGAAGAAGCAGAAATAGCAAAGGTACGCGAAGAAGAACGTCTCAAGTACGAAAGCGTCCGGATTTCTACCGAAGAGCAACTCGCTGTTCAAGAAGAAAATAAACTGCGGCAGATTATCATTGCTGAAAAGAATAAACAACGTACCGATGCTGTGGAGGCCGAACGTGTAGAAAAAGATCGCGCCTTAGAACAAACAGAACGCGAGCGCATTGTTACCTTAGCACAGATCGACAAAGAACGCTCGATCGAAACCGAAAAGAAAAGTATCCAAGGCGTTATCAAAGAACGTGTACAATTGGAAAAAGGTGTTGTTGAAGAGCAACAAGGCGTCAAAGACATCGAAGTATTCCGTGAAGTAGAACGTAAAAAACAAGCGGGTGTTATTGCGGCATCACAAGAAGCAGAAGAAAAATTAATTTCAACTGTTAAAGCTGCCGAAGCTGCAAAAATTGCGGCAGAACAGGAAGCAGAGAAAAAAGTAATCGACGCGGAGGCTGCTCGTAAAATCGCCGAAAAGCGTGCACAAGAGCTATTGATCGATGCGGAAGCGAAAAAAGAAGCATCACTCAAAGAAGCCGAAAGTCGTAAGATTATTGCCGAGGCACAAGCCAAAGAAGAAGCTGCGCTTGGCTTATCCGAGGCCGAAGTTATGGTTGCCAAAGCTGAAGCTGAAGAAAAACAAGGTACTGTAGAAGCTAGTGTCATTGAGAAGAAAGCAGAAGCGATGCGTAAAGAGGGCTTAGCACAGGCGGAAGTTGTGCGTGAGAAAGCGCTTGCTGAAGCCAAAGGTATCGAAGAGAAAGCTGAAGCGATGAAGAAATTAGACGGCGTGGGCAGAGATCACGAAGAATTCAAATTGCAATTGCAAAAAGAACGTGATATTGAACTCGCACACATCAATATCCAAAAAGACATTGCTCAAGCACAAGCCGGCGTATTATCGGAAGCACTTAAAACAGCAAAAATCGATATTGTTGGTGGTGAAACCATGTTCTTTGAGAATATCGTCCGTCAAGTATCCAACTCCAAAGGTTTTGATCACTTGATTGACAACTCCAAACATGCCACAGCTATTAAAAATTCTTTGATAGGTCCAGATGGACAAGGAGACCTCGCAGAGAAGGTGCGTGGATTAGCCGATAAATATGGAATTTCCACAAACGATATTAAGAACCTCACCGTTTCAGCAGCATTGATCAAACTTCAACAAGCGGCGACTGATGCTGAAAATGGCGAAGATACAAGCTTCATTAATTCTTTGTTCGGATTGGCGAAAAACTTGGGCATATCAAACAAAAAACTGTCCTAGTCCCTCCCCAATTCATTATTGCTTGCAATGATAATTACCATTGCAGGCAATAAACAAAAGATTTTATCACATATACCAAGTCGAGAAAGCTCATTTTATGCCAGAAGAAAACGTAATAAATCAGAACGACTCCCTTGATCAAGGTGCATACGAGATTATTCGGAAGCGGCTTCTTACACAAAAAGAAGAGCTTACTATCAAACTCCAACAACTAAATAATGCCCGCAAGGAAATATTTAATGCGACAAGTTTTATACTCAGGGCCAATCAACGGATCACCACAGAAAATAACTGTGTTGCTCGTGGTATTTTAGCCCTGGACAAGCTATGTATATTTGGTTATAATGTCCATTTTGGGTTACGCACCGAAATTAAACTCGAAGATGTTTTCAGTGTATATACATTCGAAAACAATCAGTTTATCCCACAATCACTCGATCTGATCAATGATCCTAATTTCATTGGCGATTACCAAAATTTATACAAATACTATCGCGACTCGATCTTTTCCAAGTTTCGACGTACGGAAAACTATCTTTATATGATCTTTCAGACCAGCAAAAATCCTGCTGACCTGAAGGCATTCAAGTGGTTGATTAAAGACGGAAAGCTCCAATATCAGGACGACCGCAGCATCCATGAAGTCAAATTACCCAACCAATTTGAATTTGAATGGACAAAAACAACCTTGGAAGACCGTCGCCTCGGAAAACACCCACACATATCCATTAAGGACAAGATCTTTATAGAAGCGATCAATGGCGATATTACTTTCAAAATTGAAAATAACACCGATACAGGGAAAGGAATCTTCTCCGAAAAAGTTTCAAACGCCGACCAACAATTGGATGATGCGGATTACTACTATGCAGACCTTGGCAATTTGATTGCCGTTCGCATCAAACCGTATCAAGAAGATTTCCGTGCATTTGTCTTTAATCAACGGACAAAAGAAGTGGTGAATCTTAAATCCCTTAATGAATCAGCCATTTTACTACCCGATAATCAAGGAATCATTTTTTTTAACGGATACTACCTGCAGAATGGCACCCATAAAATCTTTGACGTCCAGTTTGACCGGGTTAGTTTCCTTAGACGCATCGCATCACCAAACGGTGAAGACTTCCTCTATATCTTTTGTCAGGAGGAAACGAATACCTACATCTTACTGTCTTATAACATCATTCAGCAGCATGTCGAAACGCCGATCATCTGCAATGGATTCACACTTTTTAAAGACGGTAGTTTAATTTACTTCCATACAGAGGCCGAAGCAACAAGGCATCATCAGGTTCAGATCTGGGAAACCCCTTACATGGCCGTGCTCAAAGAAAATGAGTTAAAAAAAGACGACCCGCTTTATAAGGTTGGTAATAAACAGATCGTACAGGCCATGGCCGAAGCACAAGAAGTCATACAGCTCATCAACAAAGAAGATAGTTATGAAGGCCTTTACGAGGATATACTCAAAAAATCGACTGTCCTTCTTGACTCTTATTTTTGGATAAAGGATGAAGCCTTGTCCAACCTTGGTCAGCCATTAGCTCAGATCAAGGAGGTCGCTAATACGGCAATTGACGAATTTGTTAAGGTCCAAGCCCAACGTAAATACGCTACAGAGCTCAATAGCACTGCCGAGAAGAAAATGGAAGAGCTTACCTTTTCCATCAATAGTACTGTAGTCGAAAAGCTTGACCAACTTGTTCATCAACTGGCAGATTCACGACGTTTACAGGGCGAAATCATTGACCTCAAAAATGTCAGATATATTGATATAGTCCGTATCGATGCTTTACTCGAGAAGCTGCAGTCAATCACCACCGAACTTGCCGAAAAGACAATTGCTTTCTTGCTCCGCGACGAGGCTTTACAACCCTATGAGCAGAAAGTGGAGCAGCAGAAAAACAATGTTGCTGCAATTGTCAAAGTCTATGACGCCAAAGCGATTGAGGAAGCCAATTCGGCTATATCGAGTGAATTGGAGCTGTTGATCGATATTCTAAACAGTTTAAAAATTGACGACTCCACCCAAACCACCAAAATCATCGAGAAGATAGCCGTTATTTTCTCGTCCTTGAATGAGGTCCGGGCGCAGCTTACGCGTAAACTCAATTCATTAAAAAGTACGGAAGCCATTGCAGAATTTTCCGCCCAACTTACGCTACTGGAACAGTCTGTCACCAATTATCTTGAACTCTCTACGACAACTGAAAAAGTAGACGAGTATTATACCAAGGTCATTGTTCAACTGGAAGAACTCGAAAGTAAGTTTTCAGAATTTGAGGACTTCGCCCTGAAAATAGCAGATAAACGCGATGAGATCATCAAAGCATTTAATTCCCGCAGAGAGCAAATCGTTGAACAGATCAACAAACGTAGCTCTTCACTCGAGCAAATTGGACTTCGCGTATTAAAGAATATCGAAAACAAATCAAAGACATTTGCAACGCGTGAGGAAATCCTAAGTTTCTTTGCTTCAGATTTGATGATTGACAAAATCAGACAGCTTGTGCAAGAGCTGAAAACGCTCAGTGATGTTTCAAAAGCCGAAAATCTTGAAAACCTGCTCAAAAAATCTCAGGAGGATGCATTACGCATTTTACGTGACAAGAATGATCTTTTTGTAGATGGAGAGAACATTATTGCGCTTGGCAAGCATAAATTTGCCGTCAATAGTCAGTCACTCAGTTTAACACTCGTACGCAAAAATGACGAACTATTCTTCCATCTTACCGGAACGAGCTTCTATCAAAAAGTCAAAGGATCCGAGATCGAAAACTTTAGCGATATTTGGGATCAGGAACTGATTTCCGAAAACAAGGACGTATACCGGGCTGAATATCTCGCCTATAAAACATTCCTTGCTTCCAAAGGACAGTTAGATTTTGATGCCAACCTGTTTATCAATCAGACTGTCGAGCAAAGTTATTCGGAAGGTTATGTCAAAGGAGTGCATAACTTTGATGCCTTGGTAATCTATGATACCATCAAGCAGCTAGATAGCAAACTTGATCTTTTACGTTACGAAGCTCATTTGCGTGCTATGGCACAATTGTTTTGGCATTCACTTGCGCAAGACGAGCAGGAAAAACAGACAGCGTTGATTCAATCTACACATTCGGTATTAAAAGCATTTCCAAATTCCACACGCTACCAATCTGTCGTGGACGAACTCACAAAATTATTCATCAATTGGGACACCCATTTGGATCGTTCGACATTTCATGCGGAGGACGTCGCGAGCTATCTCTTCCAGACTTTCACAAGCTACAGCAAGTTTGTCGTCAGTGAGCAATCGGATGAACTTAAAAAGGCTTTCATCAGGCTATTGGAAAACAAGAAGAGTTTTAAACTCTTTGAAGCAGATATTCAGCATACACAATTTAGTCTCGTAGACCGCTTCTATTTGACCTTAAATTGGCTAAATTCTTTTATCGACGAGAACGACGATTACCAGGCTTTCCAAAAGTACGTGGAGGAAACTGCAGTCACGCTTCTTTATCCGAAGGATGAATACCAATTGATCATCGCCAAAGACAATGCACTCATCCAGGGATTAAAGGGAAATCACGTGATCTTGAACAATGGAGAAGAGCAAATTCAATACCATCAATTTCTGCGTAGATTGAAGACTTTTGCAGAATGGAATGTTCCTCGTTTTCAAGAATTCGCTTCTTTGAAGGAGCAGCTTGGAAAAACATACGCCAAGGAGCTGAAAATCGGAGAATTTGAACCAAAAGTCCTAACATCTTTTGTCCGAAATAAGTTGATCAACGAAGTTTACTTCCCATTGATCGGAAATAATTTGGCCAAACAGCTGGGGGCAGCTGGCGACAATAAACGTACCGCCAGGATGGGTATGCTTCTCCTCATTTCTCCGCCAGGTTACGGAAAGACAACATTAATGGAATACCTCGCGAAAACCATGGGATTACATTTTGTAAAAATCAACGGACCTACAATAGGGCATTCCATTACTTCAATAGATCCTGTGGAAGCGAAAACCTCTGGTGAACGTGAGGAACTTAAGAAGATCAATCTTGCTTTCGAAATGGCCGATAATGTGATGCTTTACCTCGATGATATCCAACATTTGAATCCCGAATTCCTTCAGAAATTCATTTCATTGGCTGATGGGCAACGTAAGATCGACGGTATTTTTGAAGGTGAGAGTAAAACATACGATTTGCGTGGGAAAAGATTCTGCATCGTAATGGCAGGAAACCCTTACACCGAAAGTGGGTCCAAATTTCAGATTCCAGATATGTTGGCCAACCGTGCGGATGTATACAATCTTGGGGATGTGATCGGTGATACCGAAGCACTTTTCAATCTCAGCTTAATTGAAAATGCGGCAATTGAAAACAGCTACCTTGAAAAAATAGCAAGCAAATCTTTCAACGATTTCTATGCTTTAGTGAACTATGCACAATCGGTTGTAGATCAACTTCCCGATTTAGAAGGCAATTACCTGAAGCAAGATATCGATGATTTTATCACAGTATTAAAACATGTATTAAAGATCAGAAACGTTGTCATCAAGGTCAATCAAAATTATATTCAAAGTGCGGCCATGCAGGACAATTACCGAACAGAACCGCCGTTCAAACTGCAAGGGTCTTATCGGAATATGAGTAAGCTCGTCGCCCAAGTTGTGCCGATGATGAACGAACAGGAAATCGATCAAGTTCTCCTCGCACATTATGAAAGTGAGTCACAAACCCTTACTGCCGATACGGAAAGTAATCTTTTAAAATTGAAAGAACTTGCTGGATTAATCAATACAGTGGAACAAGAACGGTGGGAACACATCAAAGAAATATTCCGCAAGAACAATAAACATGGTGGACTTGCCAAAGATGATAAGGTCTTTGCACAAATGCAGGACTTTAACGAAAACCTGGAGGGCATCATACAAGCTATCCGTGCTTATAGGAATTAATATTCGTCCTGATTATTCCAGCTGACGTAATTGGAAGCGTCAGCTGGAATAATCATTACCCTAAACAAAGACATAACTTTTCACTGCTAAGAATAGCGGAATGGCTACCCATTTACCGTCCCTGAAGACACCGTAAATATGCCAAAGTCATCGATCAGCATACGTTCCTTAACAACTCCATTGTACGCCATCAGACGATCTAATTCTTTCTGCGAACGACGACGCATCACCCAGTCCTTTTTCTGATGACTGTTTAACACGTAAGCAATCATCTTTAACTGTGGATGCCATGGCTGTCCAGTATAAACCAAATGACTGCTTGATTCGCAAATCGAAATTGCGCCTTTTACAGCCCTACTTGCCATTTCATTGTCACCAAAAAGTTCAAAAATACCTGAGATAATAACAATATTAGGCTCGAATTCCAGTTTGGAATAGGTAGCTGGATCAAAACAATCGTAATTGGTAAATCGTATCCCCTGCAATCCATTTCTACGGATAATCCTCTCTCCCACCTCAATATTGGACAACAGGAATTCATTAATCACGATTTCGGCTTCGGGATATTTCGCTTTGATATCAAATAAGTAATTGCCGGTGCCACCTGCAATATCCAATATCTTCACGGTCTTTCCAGCAGCTTTGACCTTCGCGATATTCTCTTCCAATAACTGTAATAAGTGCTGTTTTCGAATGCGAATTCCTTTCCATCCAATCGCCTCCAGATAACCTCGGTCGAGGATACGACCGAACCGATTTTTACCCTGCGATTCATTTCGATAGACGTAGTCCAGCGATATCCCCGAATCAAATCCAAACTGCAGGCCTAAATTCATTCCTTTACTTAAGGAACCTATTTTGCCCAATGCCCATTTCTGGACAGCATAGTTCAATTTTTCACCTGCAGGAAGTCATTTATGGTATAATTGTTCATACTCTTTCACCGAAAAATCATCGGGTTCGAGCGTCAGTTCAGGACTTTGTCGGGCATAGGCTTTGTCGATAAAATTTCGCAGATAGTGATAAACTTTCTGCCGATTTGTTTCAAATAGAATCCCGTGGTAGAAATTACGTAAAGTGATAAAAGTCTTCAACTTTGAAGCTATTGTCACAAAGAATTTTTTCTGCACCGAATTTTTGACCACATAATCTTTTTCAGCAGAAAGGACAATTACTGGGATATCAATCGCCGCTGCGTCTTCAACGATACGCTCGCCGGCTTTTAATAGATCAACCAACAAAGCGCCATTGATAGATTTGGAAATCAACGGATCAGCATCGTAAGCCTTCTGCTGATCGATATCGTGAGTCAACACCTTGGATTTGACGTAACTCTGGATAATCAGATCTTTTTTTAGCTTTGTTCCCAAAGCAATCATCCGATTGGCTAGGGGCACATATAATTTAATTTCAAATGCAGGTGCCAACAATGCAATACCTGCGACTTTAGGCGCAAAATCGTGTACCCACGCACTGACAACAACCCCCGCAATACTATTGGCGATAACGAAGATGTCTTTCGAATCAACCAAATATTCACGGCCTATATAATGAAAGAAACTATCCAAATCACGCACATAATCCATAAAGATCGGTGAAACTGGTTCTTTCGTATAACCATGTCCGCGCAAATCAAATGCAAAGATGGAGTGATCGGCAAACTGTGGATCCGTAGCCATCTCCTGCAGACGTTCCGAATGCTCATGCCCCCGGTGCAGTACGACCAATGCCCGCTGTCCGGCCTGATAATTCCAAACGCGATATAATAACTCTCCTTGATCAAAACTCTTGAAGTAACCTGATTTCATGTATAATTTTTACGTACTAATATCAAATAGTATATTTCATAACAAAGATCATGCAAAGGACCGTCTAGCTATTTCTCTCGACCAGCACCTCCATCAACTCAAGTGCATGTCTATGCAATACAAAATGCTTATTATGAGATTTAACCCGATCTATAGCATCCGTTAAATCTAAAGATAATATTTTTTGTGACAATAGAACAGCAAAAATCATACTCCTGCTGTAACCCATTGTACAATGTATAATCATATTTTCACCTCGCTTCAATTGTTGATAACTGATTACGAGCGCTGCCAATATCCTTTCGGCATCCGACAATTTAATTGCTGCTATATCCAACAATGGAAACGAATGATAGTTTTTCTCTAAATGTAGAATAGGTATTTCTTCCAATTCAGCAGCCAGATCAAAAACAACCAGATGCTTATTCAGACCAAGCACACGGAGATCTCCTGCAGTCATCCTCGGCCCCACATAACAACCTGGTAAAATTTCAAATAAAGGCGGATTATTGCTGCGTCTGACAAAACGCCACAGTAACCAATATATGCATTGATATGGACAATAAAACCATTTTTTAAATCTAGGTATCCAACCTTTTTCATTTTTTAAAAACCTTGGATTATTGATAACATAATTCCTTCCTACCGCAATGCAGACCAGGGATGGCCAACACAGAAGATATAATCCAAAAGCATGAGCTCCGCCCCACAATGCCAGTAACAATAAACTCCAGCCAATGGCATAGTAAACGTTACCAATTCTTTGGTTTCTACGACAAATCTCCGTTTCGAGGTCTAATTTCGTCTTTTCGTATAAATTTGCCTTTTCGGTACCAGCCAAAAAGGGAAAATTCCCAGCCTTTAACATAGATAATGCACTGTCATGAAGCAGTCCCGATGGAGATGGGAATAGCACGAATCCCATATGAACCAAAATCAATGCGGTCAGCACATCCACCAGATGGTGCTGATAAACGGTGAGTGTAGCAATCCCCGTGAGCAGCAGCCAAATTCTCACAGCCTCTTTTTTCCATCCTTTTAGCTGCCTACCGAGCACCGACCAAAACAGACATGCATAGGCCACATGCAACGAAGGTGCTTGATTAAATGGGGAATCGTACTTCCCTAAAAAGGCGAAGAAAAATTCAAAAACTGGATACTCAACGCTAGGCCTATCAAAAGAAAATCGCAAGGGAAAAATAAAAAAACAACAAATAGAGAAGATGGTAATGAAACTGAAACGCTTCGTATAGACCCAAAGCTCTTCTCGACTTCGACAACAGAAAGGAACCACAGCGAAGAACAAACCACTGCTCATGTAGGGTATAATCATCCAAGAAACGAACGGCATAAAGTGTTCAAAAGGAAACACAAACGAAGATACAGTAGTCTGATTTGCAGCATGGACCGCAGCAGCAGAATAAGTCAACTGGAAAAATAGCGCACAATAAAGGAAAACAGCAAATTGCAGTCCCCCATTTTTCAGTCGTTTTTCATCCATTTGGCCTTCCTCGACATAATTTTATTCAATACGATATTTGGAAGTAGTCCCAGCGATGCCATTAACCACTTCATACGCTTCGGAAACACTACTTGCTTCTTCTTCTGTTCGATAGCTGCCATTATACGCTGTGCCGCATCGCCTACGGGGATTAAAAATGGCTTTTTAGACAAATCTTGCTTATTGAGCGCTCTCAGTTTATCCGTATCAACATAGCCCGGGGCGATAACAGTAACCGCAATTCCATACGGCTGGAGTGCCCTCCGATATGCATCAGCCACTTGGATTGCAGCACGCTTGGTCTTACTATATAGGCTTGAATTGGGAAAATGAAGCGTTCCCGATACCGATGCGACGATTGCAATCTGTCCTTCCGACTGACCCTGCATAACCATTCTTGCCGCTTCGAAACAATTTATCGTACCCATCATATTCACCTGTAGCATGGCAACCGCCTCCTGATAACTTATCTGTTGAGCAACGTCATCTGCGTAACTCCCGGTACAATTGATAAAGAGGTCCAAAGATGAATGTGCACAAAATGTGCTGACCGCATCCTGCAGACTGTTTAATTGACATACGTCTACTTCAAAACTTTTAAGGCTATGCGTCCAGGAATATGCTGACATTTTCGGCAGATCACGTCCACATACCGCTACCTCTGCTCCTTGATCAAGATAACGCTTGGCCAAAGCAAGGCCTATTCCACTTGTACCACCGGCAATAAATACTTTCATCCAATTACTTCTTAAACGAATTTAAAGTCACCTGATAACCATAACTCCATTGCGCTTCCATCGCTTCAGCAAATTCTTCCAGATCTCTCGGGAAAGAAAGCGTAACTTCAAATTTACGCCAATCAATTCCTTTTTTACAGTATTTCCCAGCTAATTGTTTCGCGGCATCCTGTGTATCTATCCAATGTGCATACGGAAAATGTTGTTCCAAATCTGCTAACCGTTTATTTCCACTAAAGCCCAATACTGCCCGTACCAACGCTTCTTCTTGTGGTTTGTAAGATTGTTTTCGCTCACATATAATGTTTTCAGCAAGCACATTTGCTAGCTCCATTGGAACGAGATCAATTGCTCCACCAGCGTAATGGGTATTATTGGAACATACAGGTTCAATATAAAACATATCGGACATTGAAATACGGGCCGCCTGTAGCACAGAAAATTCAGCGCTCAAATGAACTTCTTCAGCCACTGCACTGTGCACATAATTCTCATCCGCAATACCTATTGCCTCAACAGGCACATTGGCCAATACATCCTTAGTTCCCATCAGCATTTTTTGATAGAGTTTCCGATCTCCACGCCGCTGCCCTACTTCAGACGGGCTGAACAGCATTTTAGCGCCGACCACCAGTGCCGGTATTGCTGCCGAGAATGGTCTATCCAATGCAGGCAATAAAGAAGAGATGTCCTGCTCCATCTCGACCAGGTAGCGACTAAGAACATCCTCGATAAAGGGCGCCCGTTTTTCGTTCAGCTGTTTTTTCAAAACATACACGCCCAGCTTCCCCAAACGACGCTGTTCAGTGAGCCGATGATGCAAGAAAAACCGATAAAATTCTTCAGATTGTAGATAGCACTTGCGGGCTTCATGTGTAGCAAAGGCCTGTATAACAGCGACTGCCATTGAACCTCCGCAGCTCGCTATAAGCAGATCTGGTTTTAAGCCCAGCTCATCTAACGCTGCGTACATGCCCAGATATAGACTGAACCGCGTTCCACCCCCTGAAAATAAAACAGCACGTTGATAAGCCATCACATTGAAATTTTAATTAACCTTCTCTCTACTACATTCGTCAAATTTTATTAATTCCCCAACAACAGGATAATCAGAGCATAAAACAGTGGTGCATTGAAGATCAGACTATCGATACGGTCCAATAAGCCACCATGCCCGGGAATCAATGTTCCAGTATCTTTCACTCCTGCCTTCCTTTTCAGATAGGAAAAAAGAACATCTCCCCAGAATCCCAAAATACCGAAGAACAAACCGAACAACGAAAAGTATAGAAAATTCTGAAAAGGCAGTAGGAAATACCCCAATAAATTACTCAGTATAATTGTTAAGCCGATACCGCCCACACATCCAGCAATTGTCTTATTTGGGCTAATACGCGGAACGATTTTACGTTTGCCAAAAAACTTGCCCATCAGGTATTGAAAGACGTCATTCAGTTCCGTTAACACAACAATATATCCGATTAATTTTAGTCCTAGGAACGCGATGCCATCCATTTTAATGGATCGGATAAAAGCTAAATGGCTAAAGGCAAGCAAACAAGCTACGGCGCCAAAAAACAGTCCAAATACAGTTCCCTTCTTAACCTTTAAACCATATTTGAAAAATAAAGCAGTCCCTAAACACATGAAGCTGGCCAACACTAAATATTCTTGATAGGAACAAAAGTACAGAAGCAACGCTTGCAACAATGCCATGGAAAGAAATACAAATGGATTCGCCTTCCATTCAGGGATAAACATACGCGCAAACTCGCACATCCCTTGAAAGGTTATCCAGGCAACAAACAAAGGTGATAATGTTGGTGGGACGAAAGCAACCGCCAGCACCAAGACAATATAACCCCAGCTTCTAACACGAACAGGAACATCTGCAAACTTGCCATTGGCATCAGCCATGCGCCAAAGCCTTTCTCAATCGAGTTACCGAACTCAAAAGTAAGAGTAAGCACAAAACGCCAAAAATATAGCCCGAAATAGCAACGATAGAAATATGCAATAATGCTAAAATTCCATATACGCCCAACAGCAAAGCACGATCACTTTTGCCCATCGGCCCATCGTAACGACGATCATTGGCAATTACCTTCCCTATCAATCCACAAAATTCATTCACAACACTCAAGACAATAAAAGCGACGATTGGATACACGCTTTCCGGATGAAACTTCAACAAAGGAAAAAATAGCACGACATCCGAAACAATATCTCCGACTTCGTTCAAAACCTCTCCGGTCTTGCTTGTCTGATTAAAAAGCCTCGCCATCATACCGTCTAAGGCATTCAAGGCCATGCGTAATAACAATCCGATTGGCAGGACCAAAAAGAAAATCGGGAAACGATCAGCATACCAAAAAAACAAAGCAATGATCAACGAGAATACGATCGATCCAATTGTAATTTGATTGGCCGTTATCTTCCTGTGATGCAAAAAGTTCAAGATCGGCATCAGCAACTGCTGAAATTTTGGTTTCAATTTATAAACAGAAATCATATAGCGCTAGCTGTAACTTATTTTTTATTTTTTTAAAAAAAAATTTGCATAGTGTAATAAATACACTATATTTGTATCATCATAATTTAGGTTTATAATTGGTTATTTAAGGTTTTCATTCTCCCCGTTTGGAAACCTTTTTTTTGCCCTAAATTACGGATTACCATCTTCCGCCTGCACCACCGCCACCAGAAGATCCGCCACCAAAACTACCACCACCGCCACTACTACTCGATCCTCCGCCAGAGCTACTCGATGTTGAGCGCACTTTAACTGGAGTTGAATGTTCACCATGGGATACCCGATGGCCACAGTTCTTGCATAAGTCAAAGCGTTCTTCCAATCCCTGCGAACTATACGTTGCTGCACGTATCGTCTTGGTACGCCCGGTCTCAAAAGTTCTGTAATGACATGCAGGACAATCACTGAACCCAACATTTTCATCCCAGGGAACCAGCTTTGTTTCATTGGTCGTCTGATCTATCCATATTTCGTACGAACGGCTACCGATTTTTTCCTCCAAAAGCTGCCCCTTATCCAGGTATGCACTTTCTCGGGTAGACACATCATCCTTATTCATGCGCAACCAACGTCCAGATTGATCTGGAGGGGCCAATCGAAGTTGATTCTTCCGAATGCGTTTATTTAATCCAATGAGATCAAATAGCGCCAATGGACTAAGCAATAGCGGAATTAAGCCCCAAACACGAAATTTGCGCAAAGCTTTTTGTATATTTTCTTCGTCCTGATAAGAATTGACAATCTGCGTACGACTTGCATTATACTTCATCGCCAAGGTAATACTACCAAAAACACCAATAAAATAAGGTAAATTTTTCCACTGATAGACCTCCTCAAAATTATTGAGGGCAAATGCACAGATAAACACCGAGATAAACATTACTATCCCCATACAGCCGCATCCGCTGACTAAAGGCGGGAAATATTTACTTTTTTTGGTCAACTTCCCTTTGATAGCTCGGGTCACCTCACCCAACCAGATATAACAGATTGCAAACAAACCTAAAACCAACAGTGAATTTCGCAGGATTGGACTTTTAAAGCTCCAGACAGGTGTTGCCTCTGGCATTAAGCGTTCCAGCTCGGCTTTACTATCCGGTGAGGTGAGAATGGTCTTTATAAATTCTGAAGCCTCCATAACACCCCGGTCGTAATCCTCATTCCTAAAATTAGGTACGAGATATTTTTCGCCAATGCGCTTTAAATAAGCGTCGGGCAAAATACTTTCCATACCATACCCAGTGATAAAACGGTATTCATGGCGGTCTTTAGCAATAAACAACAAAAGCCCATTGTTACTTTCCTTCTTACCGATCCCCCAGGCATTGAATAATTTTAAAGCAAATTCGAAATCACTGTCGCCAACATAATCGTTCACAACAACGATGGCAAATTCACTTTTTGTAGTAGCCTCAATCTGCGTTGATAAACCATCTAATTCCGCCACTGTACCCGAAGATAGAATCCCATCGGGATTGGACACAAAATAATCCTGCCCCTTTATTTTTGGACTGGGCAAATTGTCTACTGTATAAGCAATTGATTGTCCAAAAGACGGTAACCCAGATAGGCAGCTTACCAACAGGATTGAGCAAAGTATATAAAATCGGTGTAATCTCCACATAATTTTAGAACAACAAAAATTTGGTTCATTGTCACGATATTAAGAAAAAAAAATCAAACAAAGGTTTCCGTCAAAAAAAAGCCCATAATCAACCGATTATGGGCCTGTATAATTCAATATTCGTTTGAGCTATTACTATACATCCTTACGATTACTTCATATCATCACTTTGTTGAGCTACCGTGACAGTACACGATCGTGTTTATGTTGTTTATAAAAAAGCAATGCTTAGAAAGCCAAGAGTATTAACTAAAGATGTATGACAATAGGAAACTTTTCCATTCGCTGTCAATGACCAAGCAAATGTAAAATCAAGACGCCAATCAATCCAACAACAGAAACGAGCGTTTCCATCACCGTCCATGAGCGAAACGTATCCTTCATGCTCACTCCAAAATAAGATTTAAACATCCAAAACCCAGGATCGTTGACGTGTGAGAACATAAGACTACCCGCCCCCGTCGCTAGCACCATTAATTCAGGAGTAACCTTTCCTGCCTGCACAATGGGAAGCATAATGCCCGCTGCCGTGAGCCCAGCAACACTAGCCGAACCGATAACTAGGCGAATGATACCGGCTATTAACCATGCAAGTACAAGAGGCGACAAGCTCAGGTCTGCGGTTATGTCAGCGATGTAGTTCGCTACACCACTGTCTACCAAAATTTGCTTAAAGGCGCCTGATGCCGCAATGATAAAAAGGATCATCATTATCCCGCGGATTGCTTCCTCCACACTTTCTGATTGCTCCCGCAAACTTTTACCTTGGCGGATACCCATTGTGTACATCGCCATTAGCGATGCAATCATTAAAGCCACAACCGGGTCACCCAAGAAACGTAGTGCCTTCAGCCAAGAGGAGCCTTCTGGAAATATTAGATGTGAAAATGAACCAAAAGCAATTAAAATTATTGGAAAAAGCCCCGTAAATATGCTAATTGCAAATCCGGGAAGCTCTTTCCTATCCGCTTGATTGTGTTCAGGAAAAAACTCGGTCGGTGGGTTGGTCGGAATATGCTTAAGCATCCTTCCAAAGAGCGGTCCACCGATAATGATGGCAGGAATTGCCACAATAATCCCATAGACCATTGTTAAACCGATATCCGCTTTGTAGGTAAGCGCTATGGCCGTAGCTCCCGGATGTGGTGGCAAATAACCATGTGTCACGGACAGCGCTGCCAGCAACGGAATGGCTATGTAAAGCAAAGGCATTTTATTGGAAACACATACCATGAAAACGAATGGTACTAAGACGATAAAACCGACATTGTAAAATAAGGGAATTCCTACTAAAAAGCCCGTGAGAACCATTGCCCAAGGTAAGTTCTTTTTACCAAATACAGCCGTTAGTACCGTTGTAATCTTTTCTGCAGCACCACCCTCCGCCATCAATTTTCCCAGTAAAGACCCGAAAGCCAACAATAGTGCCAACTGGCCCATAGTGGTACTCACTCCGTTTTCAACAGATTTAAGGATGTCGACGGCACTCATATTCATAGCAAAACCGACCGCAACAGAGGTTATCAGTAATGAAAAGATCGTGTTTAACCTGACGACGGTAACTAAAAGAAGTAGTAAAGCTACTCCCAAAATAACGATGATTAGAGGCATAATAATTTATATTTACTTAAAACTCACCTTCCAATATATGGTACAGGCGTTCAAATTTCCGGAAGTTTTTCATATATACAGCGTGATTCTCCGCACTCGGTTTATAATAATGCTCGGTCTCTTGCTCTCCTTCCGCTTGTTTGTTTTTTATAGTAGGCTCACATCCCTGAATACCCAAGGCTTCCAAGCCTATCAATGCTGCTCCCCATGCAGAGCTTTCTACTGTATTTTTGGTGAATACAGGTTTATTGAAAATGTCTGCAAGCATCTGCACGAACAACGATGACCGCGCCAAGCCGCCGCTTGCAAAGATCGTATGAATGGGACCGGTGTTCTCCTCTAACGCGATTCCTACACTGTAAATTGCAAACAACATCCCTTCCATCATGGCACGTGCAAAGTGCGCCCTGCCATGATGCAACTGTATTCCAAAATAAACACCTTTAGCATTGGAATTCCAATGTGGTGCCCGTTCACCAGTTAAATAGGGCAAGAATATCAAGCCCTCTGCCCCCGGAACGACGGAGCCGATCAAAGCATCTAACGACGCCGAAAGATCTCCATCTGCTTCCATTTGGGTATATTCGTTCAAAAAGTTGTCTCGAAACCAGTTGCGTAATACACCGCCATTATTAACCGCACCACCAATTATATATTCATTTGATCTCAGTAGGTAGGTAAATAGTCTTTGTTTTTTTTCTTGATTTGCCTGCGAGCTTGCTACGCGAATAGCTCCACTGGTACCTACAGTTACCGAAGCCACTCCAGGACGTATAGCTCCTACTCCGAGATTAGCCAAACAACCATCGCTACCACCTATAACAAAAGGGGTATCTTCAGGGATATGCATCAAGGCCGCAATTTCTCGGCTAGGCATATTTAAAATATAATTGACCGGAACTGGAGATGCTAGCTGTTCTTCCGATATGCCCGCCAAGCTTAACGCCTGATCAGACCATCTTAGGTGATGTATGTCGAAAAGCCCTGTTGCAGATGCAATGGAATGATCGACCACATACACGCCAAAGAGCCGGTAAAAAAGAAATTCTTTGATACCGATAAACTTGTACGATTGAGCAAATAATTTTTGATCATTGGCCCCTATCCACATTAATTTGCAAAGCAAAGACATGGGATGTATTGGTGTACCCGTCTGCTGATAAAGCAACCTGCCCGCCTCACTTGCCTCCAAGGCAACCGCAATATGCTCACTTCTGCGATCTGCCCATATAATGCAATTACTAAGTGGCTGTCCTGCCGAGTCAACAGCGATCAGTCCGTGCATAGCACTGCTCACCGAAATACATACAGGTTTCGGTATCTCCCCACTAGATTGCCTTAAGCTAATCATGACATGCATAATAGAATCAATACATGCGCCATAAACAATCTCCGGATCTTGCTCATACCACCCTTCCAACGGGTTTATTATAGGATAAGGTATACTATGCTGGGATAAGATGTTACCTGCGTGGTCAAATGCAACAGCTTTCGCAGATGATGTCCCAATGTCTAATCCAATGATCATAAATAAAATTGATGTTTAGGAAAGTTCAATATACGGAATATCTGTTAGCTTACAACAAAAGGCTCAATACCAGCAAAGTAATTGGAGCGAGAAAATCGCCGCATACCGATCTGCTGATAATTGTCTTTCGTAGTATCAACATAAATGGTAAATTTCAACTTAGAAAAACGGTATTAAACGATGAGTATAGATAAAAAGAATAACTACGATTTTGGAATAGTTGGACTCGGCGTAATGGTATTGATCGGGAAGGTGTCTTTCACACACTTTGGGATTAAGGCAAAAAAGCTTGAAGGCTCGATTAATCTTAATTTAAAACGCAAAAAAGCGGCTTTTATATCAAAAAGCCGCTTTTTATAACTGAGCCCCTATCGGGTTTTACACGACGTTTATCTAGATGCTAACGTTCAATATCTTTCAGGCTACTCATCTTCTTGTATTCCAAGAAACCTTTAATATCTTCAAAATGCTCCCGTACACGTTTATTTCCGAATTCAAAGACTTTCTCGGCCAAACCATCCAAAAAGTCACGGTCGTGCGAAACAAGGATCAATGTACCATCGAAATCTTTTAAAGCATCTTTGATAATGTCCTTTGTCTTCATATCCAAATGGTTTGTCGGCTCATCGAGAATCAATACATTGACCGGTTCCAACAACAATTTTATCATCGCCAAACGCGTTCTCTCCCCTCCAGATAATACTTTCACCTTTTTAGTTGTATCATCGCCGCTAAACATGAAAGCCCCCAAAAGATCTTTCATTTTAACACGTACATCGCCTACTGCGATTTGATCAATGGTATCAAAAACAGTCATTTCACCATCAAGTAAGGCTGCCTGATTCTGTGCGAAATAGCCAATTTTTGCATTGTGGCCAACTTTTAACGTACCTTCGAAATCGATCTCACCCATAATTGCTTTGATCATGGTAGATTTACCCTCACCGTTCTTTCCGACAAAAGCAACCTTTTCACCACGTTCGATAACCATATTTGCTTTTTGAAACACAACATGTTCATCATAAGCTTTGGTTAGATCCTCAACAATAACAGGATATTGACCCGAACGCGGAGATGGTGGGAACTTAAGACGCAATGCGGAAGTATCCACTTCGTCAATCTCGATGATTTCCAATTTCTCCAACATCTTTACACGTGATTGTACCTGCAATGTTTTAGAATAGGTTCCTCTGAAACGATCAATAAACTCCTGATTGTCCGCAATAAAGCGTTGTTGCTCTTCATATGCTTTTAGCTGATGCTGGCGACGCTCCTGACGTAATTCCAGGTAATGACTATACTTGGCACGATAATCATAAATCCGTCCCATCGTCACCTCAATGGTCCTATTGGTGATATTGTCGACAAATGCCCTATCGTGCGAAATAACGATAACTGCTTTAGCCGAATTGACCAAGAAATCTTCCAGCCATTGAATACTCTCGATATCCATGTGGTTGGTTGGCTCATCCAATAAAATCAAATCCGGCTTCTTCAATAATATTTTAGCTAATTCGATACGCATCCGCCAACCACCCGAAAACTCAGAAGTCTGTCTTGTAAAATCAGAACGCTCAAAACCGAGTCCCTTCAAGACCTTTTCAACTTCTGCATCATAATTAACTTCCTCAATTGAATAGAACTTTTCGCTTAATTCGGATACACGTTCGATCAATTGCATATAATCATCAGACTCATAGTCTGTACGGATATTTAATTGCTCATTCAGGTTTTCCAACTCATCACGCATACCATAGACTTCTTCGAAAGCCTTTGACGTTTCCTCAAAAACAGTCACGTTATCCTCTGTTAGCAAATGTTGCGGTAAATAGGCTATAATGGCATCTTTCGGACCAGCAACATTACCTGTAGTAGGTTTACCCACTCCAGCGATAATTTTCAATAAAGTCGATTTACCGGCGCCATTTTTACCCATCAATGCGATCTTATCATTCTCATTGATGGAGAAGGATACATCTGAAAAAAGAGTTGTTCCCCCAAAGGAAACAGAAATATTATTTACGTCAATCACTGTATATACACTTAATTTTGGCACAAAGATAAGCGAATCAATCTTATAAATAGACAATGGTGCATTTTTGTGTATCTTTGCCCCATGCGTTTTGATATTATTACGGTCTTACCTGACCTCTTGGAAAGTCCATTTGCACACTCTATTTTGCAACGAGCAAAGAACAAAGGCTTGGCTGAAATATATGTCCATAATTTAAGAGACTATTCAACAAATAAACACAAAAGTGTCGATGATTATCCGTACGGGGGCGGATCGGGCATGGTCCTTCAAATAGAACCCTTTGCCAAGTGTATTGAGGAATTGCAGTCTGAACGGGAATACGATGAGATCATTTACATGACTCCCGATGGTGAAACATTCAATCAGGATATTGCGAACGGATTATCGACAAAAGGAAATATGATGATTCTCTGTGGGCATTACAAGGGAATAGATCAACGTATCCGTGATATTTATGTAACAAAGGAGATATCTGTAGGTGATTATGTATTGTCTGGAGGTGAACTTCCAGCGGCGATTGTTACAGATGCTGTGATCCGTCTGATTCCCGGAGTTTTGTCGGATGAAACATCCGCGCTTTCAGATTCTTTTCAGGATGGATTACTTGATGCACCTATCTATACACGCCCTGCAGACTGGAAAGGCCACAAAGTGCCTGATATTCTCCTTAGTGGTCATGAGGCAAAAATCGCTGCATGGAAAGATGAACAACAGTTAAAAAGAACACAAGAAAGACGTCCTGATTTATTAAATGATTAAGAAATAAGGTGAATTTTTGTTTTTTTGTCACAAAAAGTTTGCTTATTTATTTTTTTTTATAAATTTGTGTAATAATGACACGAAGATATACAAATACAAATTGGTGGTGGCCTGAAGCAATAAGCATCGGGAACTAATTGGTATTGTCATAATATTTCATAATCAACCAAAACCATTTATGGAAATTCCAACCCCGATGCTGACCAGTATCGGGGTTTTTTTATACATAATTTACAAAAAGAAGATAAGACACAAAAAATGAAGTATACATTCAAAACACAAACCAGAAAGTTGCTTGCGGATACAACTACCCCCGTGAGCATCTATCTTCGTCTAAGAGATATCTTTCCAAACTCCTTGTTACTGGAAAGCTCCGACTACCATAGTCGCGACAACAACATAAGTTATATCTGTTGTCAACCAATAGCTGGAATCCAGCTCGATGAGGAAGAGCTGACGCTCACTTATCCGGGTAGAGAACGTATCGCAAAAAGTGCACACGAAATCGAATTACGTCAAGAAGTTTCCGATTTTAGAAATTCGTTCGAAGATCATACAATTGCTGAACTTAACTTGATCTCCAATGGCCTATTTGGTTACTTCACCTTCGATTGTATTGAACACTTTGAGGACATCAAACTCACAACAACGGTAGATCCAGCACGGAAAATACCGTTTATGCAATATCATGTTTACAAATATGTCATTGCCATCGACCACTTCCGTAATCAACTCTATATTTTTGAACATCTGCTGGACGACGAAGAATCAGAACTTGAAAGAATGCAGTTCCTTATTCAGAACAAAAACTTCCCTGAATATACCTTCAAACTAGCTGGTGAGGAAAGCTCCAATCGTACCGATGAAGAACACCGTCAGCTGGTCAAGAAGATGAAAGAGCATATCCAACGTGGCGATGTATTCCAGATTGTTCCATCCAGAGGCTTTAAGACACCATTCTCTGGTGATGAATTCAATGTCTATCGTGCACTCCGCTCCATCAACCCATCACCTTATCTTTTCTATTTTGACTACGGTGACTTTAAACTTTTCGGATCTTCGCCTGAGGCTCAACTGCGTATTCACGGAAAACAAGCGACGATTTTCCCTATTGCAGGAACATTTAAAAGGACAGGCAACATGGAAGAAGATCAAAAAATAGCCACCAAACTCAAAGAAGATCCAAAAGAGACTTCAGAACATGTTATGCTCGTAGATCTTGCCCGCAATGACTTAAGTAGACATTGTATCCAAGTTAAAGTTGAGTCCTACATGGAACCACAATATTACTCCCATATTATCCACTTGGTCTCTAAAGTAACGGGCACATTAAAAGATAATATCAATCCATTTGACATCGTAGGCGATACGTATCCAGCGGGTACACTTTCAGGTGCTCCAAAACATATGGCGTTGACACTGATTGATCGTTACGAAGGATTACAACGCTCATTTTATTCTGGTGCAATTGGATTCATGGGTTTTAACGGCGACTTTAATCATGCCATTATGATTCGTTCCTTCCTAAGTAAACAAAACACCCTACACTATCAGGCCGGCGGTGGTATTGTACTAGATTCAGATCCTGAAATGGAGCTACAAGAAGTAAATAACAAAATTGCTGCTCTACGAAAAGCATTACAATTAGCAGAAACATTATGATCAGACCATTGGAATACTGTGTCAACAAGCAACATATCCATGATTCGGTAGACACTATTGACAACCGCATCGTTGAGCTATTGGCATTACGAAAAACCTATATCGGTAAAGGTAAGGCCTTCAAGGATGAGCAAAACGAAGAGCAGCATATTATTCGGAACCTGGGCAGTAATTATGGAGTGCTGGCAAAAAGATTTAATTTGCCAACCGAATTTATTCAATCTATATTTCAGGAAATTGAAAATTATATTAATCAAGATTTTATAGTAAAAGGTTATGAGCAACAATAAAATAGTCGTTATAGACAACTACGATTCGTTCACTTACAACTTGGTCCATTTGTTACAGGAATTAGATCAAGAGTATGTTGTATGGAGAAATGATAAATTCAAACTGGAAGATATTGATGCTTTCGATAAAATACTTCTTTCGCCCGGACCAGGCATTCCGGAAGAAGCTGGATTATTGCTTGATGTTATCCGTACCTACGCTCCACATAAAAGTATATTGGGCATTTGTTTGGGCCAACAGGCGATCGCAGAGGTTTTTGGTGGTACGCTATTCAATATGGAAAAACCTTTGCATGGCGTAGCAACAAATATTACCGTTGTTGATGAGTCAGAAAAATTGTTTCGCGACTTCCCAAAAGATTCCAAAATAGGACGCTATCATTCTTGGGCCGTAAACAAAGACACCTTACCGGCTAGCCTCAAGGTAACGGCGATCGACGAGAATGGCATCATTATGGCCTTAACCCATACTGAATACGATGTAAGGGGAATGCAGTTCCACCCAGAGTCGGTATTGACCACAAATGGTAAGAAATTAATTGAAAACTGGTTAGGAATCTAACATCTAGAAAAATGACTATACTTGATAAAATCATTGAACGAAAAAAAATAGAAGTAGAACAGGCAAAAGCTTTAGTTCCTTTGGAGGAATTATTAAACTATCCCTATTTCAATGTGGCTTGTCTATCGTTGAGAGAATCTATTCTTGATCCTGAAAAAACAGGAATTATAGCTGAATACAAAAGAGCATCGCCATCAAAAGGAGACATCAATAGCACTTCAGCAGTGGAAGATGTTGTAAAGGCATACGAGGAGGCAGGTGCTTCAGCGGTGTCTGTTCTGACGGATGGGGAATTTTTCAAAGGCAATTTAGAAGATCTATCGAAAGCACGTAAGGCTATTAGCATTCCTATCTTAAGAAAAGAATTCATCGTCGATAAGTATCAGATCGCCGAAGCAAAAGCGTATGGCGCAGACATCATTCTTTTAATTGCAGCATGTCTGAAAAAGGAGGAAGTTCAGGAATTTGCAGCCTATGCACATCAATTGGGTTTAAATGTCTTACTTGAGGTGCATAACGAACAGGAACTGTTGGATAATCTTTTTGATGACATTGACGCAATCGGTGTTAATAATAGAAATCTGAAAGATTTTTCAGTCGACATTCAGCATTCCTATGATCTCCTAGACAAAATACCAACAGAATATATTAAAGTATCTGAGAGCGGCATAGCTGATCCTTCGACAATTAAAGCCTTAAAAAAAGCTGGATTCCAAGGTTTTCTAATTGGTGAAAATTTCATGAAGACAGCCGATCCTGGACAAGCCATCAAAGACTTTGTAAAAGAAATATAGGGAAATCGAACCCTGACAGCAGGACGGCTATCCTCTCCTTTAATTATCGATTTGGCGGGCTTAGCGATTTGAACAGTCAACGTTCGACAGGGTCTGAAGAGATCAAAAATAGGCTTTAAACTCGTGACAGTGAGTTAACTTTATACTAATGCCAAATTTTGTACCTTTGTAAAAAATTATCGAAGATGTCGGTCAAGATTGGTGAAAATATTGATTTGGGTAAATTCCCTTTGTTATTAGCTCCGATGGAGGATGTAAGTGATCCTCCGTTTCGCTATGTGTGCAAACAGAATGGTGTTGATTTAATGTATACTGAATTTATTTCTTCGGAAGGGTTAATTCGGGATGCTGCAAAGTCAATTCAAAAATTGGATATTTTTGAGTATGAACGTCCTATTGGCATTCAGATCTTCGGTGGAGATATTGAAAGTATGCGTCAATCTGCTGAAATCTGCACAAAAGCAGGACCTAATTTAATCGACATCAATTACGGCTGCCCAGTTAAAAAAGTAGTCTGTAAAGGAGCTGGTTCATCCCTGCTACAGGACATCGATAAAATGGTTGCAATGACAAAAGCTGTCGTTGAGGCTACGGATTTACCCGTAACGGTGAAAACACGTCTTGGTTGGGATGACAACACAAAAAATGTATACGAAGTTGCTGAAAGACTACAGGATGTGGGGATCAAAGCACTGGCTATTCATGGACGTACGCGCGCACAATTGTATAAGGGTCAGGCGGACTGGTCCATGATTCGGGATATCAAACGTAATCCGCGTATCAAAATCCCAATTTTTGGCAATGGCGATGTAGACTCTGTCGAAAAAGCTGCGGCATGGCGCCAGGAGTTTGAAGTGGATGGCATTATGATTGGCCGTGCAGCAATCGGATACCCTTGGATCTTTAGAGAAATCAAACATTTTTTCAATACTGGCGAACGTTTAGAAGGACCTACCATTGCTGAACGTGTCGAGGTTTGCCGAACACATCTCAACAAATCCATCGAATGGAAAGGTGACAAATTGGGTATTTTTGAAATGCGTAGGCATTATGCGAATTACTTCAAAGGAATCCCCAACTTTAAAGAACACCGCATGAAATTAGTCAGCTTACAAAGCCAGGCAGAGATTCTTGAGGTACTTTATGAAATTGAACACAATTTCTCCGCAGAAATGGTATAATACTGAAGTCTACAATTTATAAAGAAAAAGGTCGTGCTAAGTTAACATTAGCACGACCTTTTTTCTTTTAGGCATCTTTCTTGATAAATCGCTTGAGCTGATTTCGTTCCATCAAAAATACACCTCCCAGGTAAGCGATTAAAAGTCCATTACCAATAAAAACATTATGATGAAATACAAAGTAAGAAAGGTAGGAGAAACATATTCCCGCAAATATATACATCAGGATCTTTCCCAATTTATAAGGTATAGGGTAATGTTTTTGCCCCCATACATAAGATAGCACAACCATAGCAAAGTAGGCTAAAAATGTGACTATTGATGCTCCCACATAGCTGTATCTCGGAATCAGATAATAATTTGCCACGATGGTTATTCCTGCGCCTACCAATGAAATATACAAAGCGTACCGCGTTTGATCAGAAAGCTTATACCATACCGAAAGATTCATATAAATCCCCAGCAGCACATAATTGAACAGCAACAAAGGAACAATGAAAAGTCCAGACCAATATAAGTCACGTGTTTCCACATTTCCTTTAATAAAATACTTCAGCCAGTCAATATTCGCTGTAATCCCCAACATAACTAAAATCATGGCAATGACGAAATATTCCATAATTAACGCATAGGTCTTTTTCGCATTTGCATTTTTTGCATAAGAAAAGAAAAATGGCTCTGCCCCCAATCGAAAAGCCTGAACAAAAATACTCAGAAACATCGCCAATTTTCCAACGGCTCCATAGATCCCCAAATCGCGATCACCAATATCCTTAGGCAGGTAGATTGGCAATACAATTTTATCTAAATTTTCGTTGATGATATAAGAAATATTGGCTATTAAAATCGGAAAGCTATAGGATAGCATCTTTAAGATTAGCTGCTTTTCGGGTTTAAAATAAAAACCTCTCATTTCAGGCAGAAGAAATAGAAAGGTCGCTGCACTTGCCACAATATTGGAAATAAATACATAACCTATCCATTCATTTCTGTACCAACCGGAACACCAAGAGCCCAATGCACCTCCATCTTTTATCAAATAGGGAACCAGAGCAATAAAGAATAGGTTAAGAACAACCATAATACCGATATTGGCCAATTTAATAGCACCAAATCGGATAGGCCTTCCCTCCGATCTCAATTTCGCAAAAGGAACAATAGCTAAAGCATCCAATGCCAATATGAGGGCAAAATACTTCACATAGCTCTCGTAATCGGCATTGTAAGTTCCCTTATTCAACCAACCACCAATAGTGCCAGCAAAGACAATGGCCGTTATAAAAAATAATGTTGCCAGAGTGGCAATGACGATAAAACTATTATTGAAAACCTGCTTCTTATCCTTTTCTTCGACTTTTTGGAGAAACCTAAAAAAAGTAGTTTCCATACCAAATGCCAAAACGGCATTGATCATGGACGCCCAGGCGTACATATTGGTAAATATTCCGTAGGACGCAGGTGGATATTTGAGGACATAGAGTGGCGTCATAACGAAATACAGCATACGTGCTATAATCGTACTCAGGCCATAAATCATGGTCTGTCCAGCGAATTTTTTAAGTACTGACAAGGTGAAAAGACTTAAGATTGAACTCTTTTAACTACTTCAAAATTGGAAAAGCCCTTCATTTCGCCTTCCTTTACTTCAACACTTTCAACAATTGCACCCTCGGGCCCTTCTTGGCAGAACTCCAACAGTGAATCTAGTGCAAACTCGTCGCCCTCGCCCTCAATATAGACAGAACCATCTTTTAAATTGACAACAAAGCCCCTAACACCAACTTGATCTGCAACCGCCTTGGTTGTCAATCTAAAAAAGACTCCCTGTACTTTACCTCTTATTGAAATATTCAAATGTTTCATCTGTAACTTATTTTTTCTTCCATCGGTCAGATGGAACTTACCATGACTATAGTTCCGTTATTATAGTCATGGACGGTTCAATAAGAGCAAAAGTACAGAAGTTTTGGGGAATTAAATACTACGCTAAACGTTTTACCTTAACATCTTCATGTAGGCGCATGTGTTCCATACCTTGCAACAATACAATCCCAGGCTTTTTACCCACTTCAAGTGAGCCAAATTCATCCTCAATGTTCAACGCGATCGCACCATTAATCGTAGCCCATTGAATAGTCTGCAAGAAATCGAGATCCTCAAAGTGCGCATGCAATACCTTTAGTTCCTCCAAAATGGATAATGTATCATTTGAAGCTAAACTGTCCGTTCCGATTACTAAACGCTGTCCGGCATTCATAAAATTCTGAACCTTTGGTAATGTTCCTTCAATATAAAGGTTGGCTTTTGGACAAAGACACCACATCACATCACGATCCATGCGCTCTACAAAATCCAGATCTTTAAGAGAAGTATAGGTATTATGAACCAACAATAATTTATTGGGATATGGCAAATAAGGAAGATAGGACTGAATCGAATTTCTTGCCTGCGCCTTAATCGCATCGGCGTTTTTTCCTATACTTTTATAAAAGTCCAGGAACTCCCCCATTTTATAACGAAACAGTTTATTCTCCTCTTCACTTTCTTGATTGTGGATACTGATAATATTTGTTTCCGGAACCATCTTCTTGAATTTTTTGAAAAGTACTTTCGAACAAGAATATGGCGCGTGTGGCGTAATGGATACATGCCCATTCCTAAACTCTTGAGTCAACGATTTAGCCTCTTTTAACTTAAAGTCAGCTTCGTCAGGTTCAATTCCGAGCACCTCCACAAACGTATGATATAAGATCTGAGAATCTTCCTTCAGTTTCGAGGAATTATCTGTGTTGGCATGATCTCCGACTGCAACAATACCATTTTCATACATCTCTCGATCGGCTTTTGCCATAGCGTCGTCTATTTTTTTCATCGACGCCGACCGCGTTGTCATCACCTTACTAAGAAAACTCGGAAGTCCCGTACCTTTAGGGACAATACCTTTCATATGCGACAATTCAATGTGGCAATGTGCATTGATAAAACCTGGAATTATCACTCCTTCATATCTCTCAACCTTCGTTTTGTCTGAAGGTGTAAATGAAGTTGGGTCATAGATACCTTGAATTACCCCCTCCTCATCTACCGAAACAATACCATCTTTTATTGGCATTGAAGTAATCGGCAGAATATAATTAGCGCTTAAATATTTTAACATTTTATCTCCTCACTATCAATTTAGTAACTAAAAATTTTTGACCTGTATGAATACATACCTCTAGTAGAAAAATTCATGCCAAGGTACCTAAAAAGAACAATAAATACCAAAAACAACAATTTGCACAAATTTTTAACCAAAAAGAAATAAAGCCGTAAATCCACTCTTTTGTATTTGTCATAAATTACTTCTTTATACTTCATTTCAATTTTAAATTTATATATTCGCAGCATCGAATAGGGGTGCCTTGTTTTGTCAGGAACACAAATAAAGGCTGAGATTATACCCAACAGATTAAATTCTGTACACCTGATCCAGATAATGCTGGCGTAGGGAGAGGTTAGTTAAATAGTGCGGTCATAGTAACCCCTTGCTATGATTTGTTTAACTCAAACAAAATACATTACCATGATCAAATTTTTGATTTGTAGCTCCTTAGCTACTATTTCAAGTCAAATTGCCATTGCGCAACAAAATCTGACAATTAAAGCTGTAGACAATACCAATCAGACTCCCTTACAGTACGTTTCCATATCCATCGATGGACAAGCATCCTTCGCTGGCCAATCGGACAAAAACGGACTGATTAAACTATATCGTATCAATACAGGTAAGCATCAGATTCAGGTATCTTCTCTTGGATATAAAACATGGAGCCGAAATGTGGATATTAAAGACAATTTGGAACTTACGGTAGCATTAGAACCTAGTACAATTCAAATGGAAGAGGTCCTTGTTCAATCTACCCGTGCCAAAAGAAATGCTCCTACAACCTTTAAAAACATCTCCAAAGAAGAAATAACACGTAACAATCTCGGTCAGGATATCCCATTTCTTTTAAATCAGACCCCGTCCGTGCAGGTAAATTCCGATGCCGGTGCGGGTATAGGTTATACAGGAATGACGATCAGGGGATCCGACAATCAACGAATCAACGTAACACTCAATGGAATCCCCTTAAATGATGCAGAGAGCATGGGTTCCTTTTTTGTAAACCTTCCCGACTTTGCCTCTTCTACCGAGAGCATCCAAGTTCAGCGTGGTATTGGGACCTCGACGAATGGCGCCGGATCATTTGGAGCCTCATTAAATATCCAGTCCAATACTCTAGTAGAAACCCCTTACGCAGAACTCAACAATTCATTTGGCTCTTATAATACTTGGAAAAATACGGTCAAAGTCGGTACCGGACTAATTGACGACAAATTTGCCTTCAATGCCAGATTATCTCGAATAAGTAGCGATGGTTACATCGAAAGAGGTAGTTCAGACTTACAATCTTTCTATGTGGACGGAGGGTATTATGGCAAGAAACATATTTTAAAAGGAATTGTATTCTGGGGAAAAGAAAAGACCTATCAAGCCTGGAATGGCGTTCCTGAACCATTGATTACAGGAGATCGGTCGCGCATGGATGATTATGCAGATAATGCACTCGAAATTTCCGGTGCCGAGAAGGATCGTTTCATGAACGCTGGCCGTAATTATAACCTATACACGTATAACAATCAAACAGATAATTATACGCAGAAACATCATCAACTTCATTATACCAATATACTGAACGACAAATTGACGCTCAATACAGCCTTACACTATACAAGAGGTTATGGTTACTATGAAGAAATGAGACCGGGAGATAAACTAAGTAAATACGGTTTGCCTAACGTCATTATTGGTAAGGACACCATTCAAAAAACAGATCTTGTCCGCAGGAGATGGCTGGATAATTATTTTTACGGAATGACTTATGCTCTGAATTACAGGCCGAACGATCAGCTTGAAATTACTTGGGGTGGAGCTTATAATCAATATAAAGGAAAACATTATGGCCAGGTGATTTGGGCACAATATGCATCAACAGGATTTCTTGACGACAAATATTATTTTGGGAAATCACAAAAAAATGATTTCAGCAATTTCTTAAAAATCGATTACAAACTAGACAAATGGATATTAATGGCCGATATTCAATATCGGAATGTAGATTACCACATGTATGGTGATGATGATAAGGTAAAAAATTATAATTATCATCCTAAGTTTAATTTCCTGAATCCTAAAGCCGGTGCAACTTATCTGCTAAATGACCATTCAAATGTATACGCTTCTTATGCCTTTGCACAAAAAGAACCTGTCCGAAAGGATTTTATAGAGAAAAATAGCGCCTTACCAGATCCTACCCCAGAGAAAATGCAGGACATTGAATTGGGCTATCGTTTTACAAATGAAAAATTCAACATCGGATTAAATGGATATGGCATGTTTTACAAGGATCAGTTGATCCCAACAGGTGAAATTAGTGATACAGGCTCTCCAATTCGACAAAATGTCAATGATAGCTATAGAATAGGTCTTGAATTCGATGGATCATGGAACATCAGCAAGCAGTTCAATTGGAAAGCAACAGCTAGTTTCAGCCAAAATAAAATTAAGGACTTTGAAGAGGTCATCGGCGATACAAGGATATTTTATTCGAAAACAAACATTGCTTTATCACCGGGAACTATTTTGTCAAGTAATTTCTCTTATAGTCCAATAACATCACTTACATTTTCGCTTCTATCCAAATTTGTAGGAAGACAATACCTGGATAATTCTTCTGCAAAAGAGAGAAGCATTTCCGCTTATTTTGTCAACAATCTGTTAGCAAACTATAACTTTACAGCATTAGGTATCAAAAACATCAGTGCAACCTTACAGGTCAACAATATACTGAACGAGAAGTACGAGGCCAATGGCTACACCTTTGGCTGGATGGAAGGAGATACCCGGAAGTATTATAATTTCTATTTCCCACAAGCCCCAACGAATTTCTTACTGGGCTTGAATTTCAAATTCTAAACCACCCTTTATAAAAGCCTCCTGATTCCAAACGCATTAGTAGCTGGGAAGGCGGACTGAAGGTCGCTTCTGATCAAATCCTTTAGCATAATTAGCGTCCCTTTTTCCTTCGGGAGAAAGGGACGTTTCTATATATACCTTGGAGAAAACTGAATTTCCCATCGTGTTTGACAATCGGAATTTTTACCTTTGGTTTTATACTTTTCACTATGCGCGCAGTTATACAACGAGTTACCAAAGCTTCTTGTACGGTAGATAATCAGATAACAGGCCAGATCCAGAAGGGTCTAATGATTTTATTAGGAGTTGAAGAAGCAGATACAACGGAAGATCTGAAATGGTTAGGACAGAAGTTCATCAACTTACGCATCTTCGAGGATGAACAGGGTATGATGAATAAGTCGATACAAGATGTAGACGGAAATATCTTACTCATCTCACAATTCACGCTCTTTGCTCAAACAAAAAAAGGAAACAGGCCTTCCTTTATCAGAGCAGCAAAACCGGACAAAGCCAAACCAATGTATGAAGAGATGGCTTTACTGCTAAGTCAATTGCTCCAAAAAGAGGTTCAGCTTGGCATATTCGGAGCCGATATGAAAATCGACCTACTGAATGATGGTCCAGTTACCATCGTCATGGACACAAAAGATAAGGACAACTTTTAATTTTTAATTGAACACAAGATGACTATTAAAGAAGCACAAGAGATTATTGACAAATGGATCAATAGTACCGGAGTACGTTATTTCAACGAGTTGACAAACACCGCCATACTCATGGAAGAAGTCGGTGAAGTTGCCCGAATAATGGCTCGGCAATACGGAGAACAATCTTTCAAAAAGTCAGACAAAGAAGTTAATTTAGCAGATGAAATGGCCGATGTATTATTCGTTTTGATGTGCCTTGCCAATCAAACGGGAATTGATCTAACAGCGGCTTTGGAACAAAATCTTCAAAAGAAATCAATTCGGGATGCCGACCGCCATAAAAACAACGAAAAACTTAAATAACCAAGAGTAGTATTGTTTGTACACCTCTTTGAGATAATATTTAATTTTAAATCGCGTACGATGTATAAATTCATAACCTATTCGCTCATAGCAAGCATATGCTTTGCCTCTTGTGCGACAAGACAGCAGCTAAATACTAAGGTTGAGCAGGCCAGTACTTTTAATAAGGCTGCCGTTGTCACAGCACATCCTTTGGCTTCAGAAGTCGGGGTAAAGATTTTAAAACAAGGTGGGAATGCAATAGATGCTGCAGTTGCCGTACAATTTGCTCTTGCAGTTGTTTATCCCAATGCAGGAAATATTGGCGGCGGTGGCTTTATGCTCTACCGCGATCATCGGGGTAATTTAGATGCCTTAGATTTTCGTGAGAAGGCTCCCCTAAAAGCATCCCGGGATATGTATCTCGATGCCCAAGGCAATGTTATTCCGGAGTTGAGCCTTTATAGTCAATTGGCCTCTGGTATCCCTGGATCTGTTGCTGGTATGTGGGAAGCCCACAGAAAGTACGGCAAATTACAATGGAAAGATCTCGTACTCCCAGCAATACAGCTAGCCAGAACAGGGTTTAAAATCAGTCAACGACAAGCCAATGAGTTTGAAAGCCATAAAGAGCGTTTTGTCAAACTGAATCCCGCTGGTGCTGCAATTATCAAAACCACAGTTTGGCGAGCAGGTGATCTATTTATCCAGGAGGAACTTGCAAAAACACTGGAAAGAATCGCAATCGAAGGCCGAGACGGTTTCTATAAAGGTAAAACGGCCGATTTAATTGTTGCCGAAATGGACAAAGGGAAAGGCATTATTAATCATCAAGATCTACTGGATTATCAGGCACTTTGGCGTACCCCAATTTCCACAAATTATAGGGGCCACAAAGTTATTTCCATGCCACCACCTTCGAGTGGGGGAACATCTCTTTTAGCCCTGCTCAAATCAGTCGAACAGTTTCCACTTCAACGCTGGGGCTTCCAAACCGATTCAACCATTCGTGTTATGGTCGAAGCTGAACGCTATGTATATGCCAATCGGGCTAAATATTTAGGAGATCCTGATTTTATTAAGGTACCTGTCGAACAGCTTATTGACTCAAGCTCAAATGCGCATAAACTCCATTCAGTCAATTTCCATAAAGCGACATCAAGCAAAGATGTCAATGCAGATGTCATTCCGGGTTATGAAAGTGAACAAACGACGCATTTCAATATTGTAGACGAGCAAGGGAATGCAGTATCCATTACAACAACACTTAATGATTCTTATGGCTCAGGAGTATTTGTGGAGGGCGCAGGTTTTCTCCTAAATAATGAAATGGACGATTTCTCCGTAAAGACCGGTATCCCAAACATGTATGGGCTTACTGGGGAAAAAGCGAACGAGATTCAGCCCGGCAAAAGGATGCTCAGCTCCATGACACCCACTATTGTAGAAAAAGATGGCAAACTATTTATGGTTGTAGGAACCCCTGGAGGATCAACCATCATTACCTCTGTTTTTCAGACCATCCTCAATGTTATTGACTTCCGACAAAATGCCCAATCAGCTGTGAGCCTGCCAAGATTTCATCATCAATGGCTTCCTGATCGTATTGACGTTGAAAATAACGCAATCGATGTCAATCTACGTGATCGATTGACAAAAGATGGCTATACGATAAATCCGAGAGGGACAATCGGCCGCGTGGAGAATATACTTGTATTACCAAATGGTAAATTACAGACAGGAGCCGACCCGCGTGGAGACGATACGGCAAAAGGCTATTAAAGAACAAAAAGAAAGGCTCATTTGGAATTCCAAATGAGCCTTTCTTTTTTATTTAGAAATGGGATGATCTTACATCATTCCACCCATACCGCCACCCATTGGAGGAGCACCAGCACCTACAGGGTTTTCTTCAGCTTCGTCAGCCAATACACACTCTGTAGTTAATAACATTGAAGCAACTGAAGCTGCATTTTCCAATGCTACACGAGATACTTTAGTTGGATCAATTACACCAGCAGCGATTAAGTTTTCGTAACGGTCTGTACGTGCATTGTAACCGAAATCTGCAGTTCCTTCTTTCACTTTTTGAACGATTACTGCGCCTTCGATACCAGCGTTATTACAGATCTGACGTAATGGCTCTTCGATAGCGCGTTTGATGATGTCAATACCGATTTGCTCATCTTCGTTGTCACCTTTAAGGTTTACCAAAGCTTCAGTTGAGCGAATGAAGGCAACACCACCACCAGCGATAATACCTTCTTCAACAGCTGCACGAGTTGCGTGTAAAGCATCATCAACACGGTCTTTTTTCTCTTTCATTTCAACCTCAGTAGTTGCACCGACATATAACACGGCTACACCACCTGACAATTTTGCTAAACGTTCTTGTAGTTTTTCGCGATCGTAGTCAGAAGTTGTTGTTTCGATTTGTGAACGGATTTGAGCAACACGTGCTTTAATATCCTCTACATTACCAGAACCATTGATAATCGTTGTGTTATCTTTGTCAACTTGAACTTTTTCAGCTTGACCTAAGTAAGATAACTCAGCATTTTCTAATTTGAAACCTCTTTCTTCAGAGATAACAGTACCACCAGTTAAGATAGCGATATCTTCTAACATTGCTTTACGACGGTCACCGAAACCTGGAGCTTTAACAGCCGCAACTTTCAACGAACCACGGATTTTATTAACAACTAATGTTGCCAATGCCTCACCATCTAAGTCTTCAGCAATGATTAATAATGGTTTACCAGTTTGAACTTGTTTCTCCAAGATAGGCAACAATTCTTTCATGTTGCTGATTTTCTTGTCGTAGATCAAAATGTATGGATTATCTAATTCCGCTTCCATTTTGTCAGAGTTGGTCACAAAATATGGAGACAAATAACCACGGTCAAATTGCATACCTTCTACAGTTTTTACTTCTGTTTCAGTACCTTTTGCCTCTTCAACAGTGATAACACCGTCGTTACCTACTTTTTCCATTGCTTGAGCAATCAAAGCACCAATTACTTCGTCGTTGTTTGCAGAAATAGTAGCAACTTGTTTAATTTTATTATTGTCTTGACCAACTTCTTGAGATTGAGATTTCAAGTTAGCAACAACAGTTGCAACAGCTTTGTCAATACCACGTTTTAGATCCATTGGATTAGCTCCAGCAGCCACAGATTTGATACCTGGAGCAACGATTGCTTGTGCCAATACAGTAGCAGTAGTCGTACCGTCACCAGCTTGATCTGCTGTTTTAGAAGCTACTTCTTTTACCATTTGTGCACCCATATTTTCTAAAGCGTCTTTCAATTCGATTTCTTTCGCTACCGAAACACCATCTTTAGTAATTACTGGAGCACCAAATTTTTTCTCAATAATTACGTTACGTCCTTTAGGACCCAATGTTACTTTAACTGCATTCGCTAAAGTATCTACACCTTTTTTAAGGGCCTCGCGAGCCTCAACGTTATATTTTACTTGTTTTGCCATTTTTATATGAGTATTTAGTATTTCTAAGAAGTGTAATTCGAGTTTAAATTAAACCGTAAACCGATTTATTTTTTACACGTCCAATTTTACAGCTTCACTAAAATAACCTATTGAATTTTTAATTGAGCCAGTAAGCTCGTTTTAAATAAACTGTTCCTATTAATTAGATAACCGCGTAAATATCAGACTCACGCATAATTAAGTACTCTTTTCCTTCGTAAGTAATTTCAGTACCTGCGTATTTTCCGTATAATACTTTGTCACCAACTTTCACAGTTAACGGTTCGTCAACTTTACCTGTACCTACAGCAACTACTGTACCTTGAGATGGTTTTTCTTTTGCTGTATCGGGGATATACAACCCTGAAGCTGTTTTTTCTTCTGCTGGAGCAGCTTCTACTACTACTCTGTCTCCGATAGGTTTGATACTTAATGCCATAATTAATTTACTTTTTATCTGTTATTGAATTTATTTTAATGTTATAATCGCTATAAACACATCATCTTTTATGCCAATTGTAATTAAGACAGCTTATAAGACAATTTTTCACAGAAAAGTTAATATCTCCATCGACAAAAATTCATTTTGCTGTCACACTGTCATTCCCAGTCTGTCAGTCTTACTTCCGTCGACAGACAGACTAATAAATTTATCGCTACATACCTGTCTTAAACAAAATATCGAACATAAAAAAGCCCCGTCTGTACAAACAAACGGGGCTCATCATTTTTTACTGACAACTATTTCTTAGCTTCTTCTGCTGGTTTTGTTGTCGGTGTAGCCGCTGGAGCCTTTTCTTGCGATTGAGCCGGAGCAGCTTGCCCTTGTCCCGCCGGAGCGCCAACAGGTTGTTGTCCAGTACCCAAGTTCAATGGACCTTGTTGTTTAGGCGCTTCGATTTGACCCCCCAATCCACCTTTAGATGTACTTGGAGACGTACCAATAACATTTACACCTAAGCTAAATACCATAATGGCAATAACCATGATCCAGGTACCTTTTTCCAAAAAGTCACCTGTACGTTTTACTCCCATAAGATTCGTTCCACCTGAAAAACCAGATGACAAACCTCCTCCTTTTGGATTTTGGATTAAAACCAAAAACGCCAAAATAATACTAGCTAATATGATTAGACCGATTAATAATCCTTGCATCTCTTTATGTTATTAATTTAATTTCTTTTCTAATTCTGTTATGCGTGCCGCAAAGTAAGCATTTTTTTCTGGATATTTCAAAACTAATTTTTTGTAAACATCTATTGCTTTTGGATATAAGCCCTGTTCCACATAGATCTTTGCAAGTGTTTCGGTAACAAGTGAATGCTGATCTTCCGAACTTTTTCTAGCTTTATTCTCCAAGTCTAACTTTTCTGCTTGCAGGGGCTGAATCATAGGTTCTTCACGAATAAATTTTTCGATTACCTCGTCTGTTTTACGCGGTATTTGAAAAGAGATTGTCGTTTTAACCTCATCACTTAACTTTGCTTCAGGCGATTGTAAATGAAAGATATTTTCCCGGATCTGTTGATCGAGTAGCTGATTATCCAGCTTCTCATGAATTTTAGCAATATCGTCATTCGAGGGCGTCATTGGGCGTAATGGAGATTTTACATAGGGCTGATAGGTATCAGCATATTCTAATCTCGTCTTATGCAACCACCACAAGAAACTGTAGGGCATGGTATCATCATCATAGACCGAAACACGCTCCTGACCATCATCCATTGTATTGGCAACAGCTTCCGCTACAACAGGTGCTACTAATGCAGGTTCCTCTGAATCGACACTATTTTCTTGCTGCTGATCGTTTGACCGAAAATAATCTTTTGCAACCCCGGCTTGAATCAAACGATCCAATTCATCAACCTCAATCTTGGATAAAACTGGTTCAGCTACCGTTTCACGCTCAGCTTCAATTTCGATAGTCCCATCATCGTCGCGAAGTGCTCCATCCACTGGAATTTCATCTGACGGCATGAATACATCAGGCTCTGTCGTTGGTTTACAATGCATAAATTCATACAACCAACTCGGAGAAGATGCATAGAGCAAAGTAGACGATAAATTCTGAACTGAACTATGCTTGCCAAAAACTTTGCGTTCATAGATAAATCGCAGGCTTTGGGCATAAGGGTATTTTTCAATCAATGCTAAAACAACATCTTCCGCCACAGTGTCGGGATGATTGATTGCTTGAAAAAAAAGCTCGTTATTGGATAATGATATATTAAGATTCATCTTGGAAATAGAATTACCAATTAGCAAACGCTTTATTGTATATATCCTCAGTTAGCATTTGAATAATTTCTTTACCCAAGGTCTCTTCTTGTGCACTCTGAAGATTACCTGCAAACTCTTTAAATCGCGTAAAAGGCTGTTCAAAATCATCCTTCGGATTAATTTTATTATGATAACTAACCTTGATTGTAATCGTCAACCTATTCATCGCTGCACGATCTGTCCCAGCTTCAACAGCTGCAGGACTTATCGAATACTCTGTAATAAATCCCTCAAAGGTAGCATCACCGTCTTGATTCACCTGACTCAATCGAGATTGGTTACGGATACGTTCTTTCAGTGCCTCCGTAAAATTCTGACTTAAGGTTGGATAAACCAAAGGAGCTATATTTTCGAAATATTGAATATTAACTGTTTTCATTCCCTCAGGAATGGATCCACCAGTAAATCCATATTTTACCCCACAACTATTCATTACAAACAAAAAGATTGTGGTGAGAAAAGCATATAAAATTTTTCTTGACAACATCTGTAAACCTTAATCTAAATTTAAGTCTTTAATTTTTCTGTACAAAGTTCTTTCAGAAATCCCCAACTCTTGCGCAGCAGCTTTACGTTTACCTCGGTGCTTTTTCAGCGCTTTTTTAATCAGATCAGACTCTTTATCAACAAGCGATAAAGATTCCTCAACTTCTTGAGCATCCTGCAGGTATTCATCCTGTGCAACAGGACTTTTTAATACGTTTGTTGTATTTGCTGGAGAATGTATGGTGAGCGTTGGGGTTGTATTATAATTTTCTGGTTCTGCTTTCAATTGTGGTTCAATCTCCTGGTATAACTGATTAATGTAAGGGGAATTTTGATCAAATGTGCTCGAATCGACACCTTTCTGAATTAATTCAACCACCAGTTTTTTCAGATCAACCATATCCTTCTTCATATCAAATAAGACCTTATACAGCAAATCTCTTTCGGAGAAATCCTCTTTTCCACCATTATTTGAAGGAACTACCGCTGGCAAACTCGTTCGGGATTCATTGGGCAGATAATTTTGAAGTGTATAGGCATCGACAACGCGTTCTTTCTCCAAAACTGCAATTTGCTCCGCAACATTTTTCAGTTGACGCACGTTTCCGGGCCAGCTATAGTTGCGCAGCATATTTTGTGCATCTTCTGTCAATTGAACCCCAGGTGTACGGTATTTCTCAGAAAAATCTACAATAAACTTGCGAAATAATAAGTTGATATCTTCAGGTCTTTCACGTAATGACGGTACACGCAACGGTACAGTATTCAGACGATAATAAAGATCTTCGCGAAATTTACCTTTTTGTACAGCTTCAAATACATTCACATTTGTCGCAGCAACCACACGTACATTTGTCTTCTGTACCTTGGATGACCCTACCCGTATATACTCACCTGACTCCAATACACGTAATAATCTTGCTTGCGTACCCAAAGGCAACTCACCTACTTCATCCAAAAAGATTGTTCCACCGTCAACGACCTCAAAATATCCCTTTCTGGCTTCATGGGCACCTGTAAAGGAACCCTTTTCGTGACCAAATAACTCAGAGTCAATGGTCCCCTCTGGTATAGCTCCACAATTGACCGCAATAAAAGGGCCATGCTTACGTGAGCTTAATTGATGGATAATATGCGAAAAAACCTCTTTACCACTCCCACTTTCACCTTGTATTAGTACGGAGATATCAGTTGGAGCCACTTGTCGTGCAATATCAATAGCACGATTCAACAAAGGCGAATTACCAATAATTCCAAATCTATTCTTTATATCTTGGTTATCCATAAATTTCCAGTTGGAAATAAAACAATCTAAGTTTTCTTAATCAACAATCTTTCCCAATAATGTCGCAGAGGTACATGACTCGATAAGTACATTCACATAATCGCCTTGTTTAAATCGAGGATCAATTGGAAATACCACCAATGCATTTTGATCATTACGGCCACAGAAATCAAACTCAGATCTTTTCGAAAATCCCTCAACAAGCACTTTACAAACTTTGCCAATAAAATGTTGATAACGGTATAAACTATGATCGCGCTGTTTATTGATCACTTCTGTCAAACGACGTTTTTTAACATCTTCAGGAATATCATCTGCGTATCTTTTTGCCGCCAATGTACCTGGTCTTTCTGAATAAGCAAACATATAGGCGAAATCGTATTTGACATAATCCATCATAGACAATGTTTCTTGATGCTCCTCTTCTGTTTCAGTACAGAAACCTGTAATAACATCTGTGGAAATAGCACAATCCGGAATAATACGACGGATGGCATCGACACGCTCCATATACCATTCACGGTCATAGGTACGGTTCATTAATTCCAATACTCTAGAGTTCCCTGATTGAACTGGCAAGTGAATATAATTACAGATGTTTTCATGCGAAGCGATTGCATATAAAACTTCATCTGTAATATCTTTTGGATGGGAAGTAGAGAAGCGAATACGTAAAAGCGGGCTGATTTCAGCAACCATTGTAAGCAAGCTAGCAAATGTTATGGTTTCACCCGGTTCCTCCCCTTCAGCTACTGGAGCAGTATATTTATACGAATCCACATTTTGTCCCAACAACGTAACCTCCTTATATCCGGCATTGAAAAGATCTTGGGCTTCCTTCACGATAGATTGTGGATCACGACTACGTTCACGTCCACGTGTAAAAGGAACAACACAAAAAGAACACATATTGTCGCAACCGCGCATAATCGAAATAAAAGCTGTCACACCGTTCGAGTTTAAACGGACAGGATTAATATCGGCATACGTTTCCTCCCGAGATAATAAAACGTTTACAGCTTTAGCTCCATCGTCAACTTTATCAATCAAATTTGGTAGATCGCGATAAGCATCTGGCCCCACCACGACATCCACCAACTTTTCTTCTTCTAAAAATTTCGATTTCAAACGCTCCGCCATACAGCCCAGCACACCAACGATCATTCCGGGATTTTTTGCTTTAGCAGCTTCAAATTCCTTTAGACGATTGCGTACCCGCTGTTCTGCATTTTCGCGGATTGAACAGGTATTAATAAAAACCACATCAGCTTCCTGATAATTCTTGGTTGTTTCAAATCCCTTATCCAACAAAATAGAAGCAACAATCTCACTATCCGAAAAATTCATCTGGCAACCGTAACTTTCAATATACAGTTTGCGTCCATTACTTAAAATCGGATCCTGTTCTAATAATAATGCCTCACCCTGACGAGATTCGTCGTGTTCCTTAGTGGTATGTGTTAAATCTAGCATAGCTCGATATTCAATAGAATATAATTTTTATTATTTTCGATGGAATAACTAACGCAAATACTCATCTTTTGCTGATCTGATTTCAAGCCCTTAGTTATTTCAAAGACTACAAAGTTAGAAATTTAAATCCATATAATGACAGTTTGTCAGACAGAAATATGGTTTATACTTTGTCAAATTTTAGGCGTAAATGGGCCGTATAAAAATTCGGACGGCTGTATTCCACAAAAAAAGCGCTGAATTTATCAGCGCTTTTTCTATGATTCGCAATCAAGTCAAACAGACTCCGAAAAGACCAAAGTCCTGAATCAGATTTATTGACCTGCTTGTTGTTTTGCTTCTTTCTTCATTTGATCACCTGCCACAATCACGATTTCAACACGACGATTTTGAGCACGTCCTGCTTCCGTATCGTTACTTGCAATTGGCTCAGAGAAGTTTCTACCTTCAGTTCTAATACGCGAAGACGCTAAGCCTTTAGATACCGCAAATGCACGTACAGAATTTGCGCGGTCCAAAGACACTTTTTCATTCGCAGCCAACGTACCTACATTATCTGTATGTCCGATAACCAGGATTTCAGTACCTTGTTCTTTGTTCAAGGTTGTTACCAAATTTGCGATATTATCTTTAGCTGACGCTTTTAAATCTGATTTATTGAAATCGAATAAAATACCTGAATCAAACTTAACCACGATTCCTTCCGCAGATTGTGTAACTTCCGCGCCTTCAACAGTTTTAGAAATCTCAGCGGCTTGCTTATCCATTTTTTTACCGATCAATACACCTGCAGCACCACCAATGGCAGCACCAGCCAAAGTACCTATTGCCGTATTACCAGCTTTACCTCCGATCAATGCACCCAATGCACCACCGGCAACACCACCGATTACGCCGCCTTTAGTTGTATTATTTGTATTTTGGATGGTAGAACAACTTCCAAATAACATAGCTGAGGTTGCAACTGTCAAACCTAATACAGCCAATTTTCTATTCATTTTCATATGTATGCTATCTAAGACTTTTAATATTCAAATTAAATACCGTTCTACTAAAATCAAACAAAGTGCCAAAAGATATTTTTATCAACTTTTTTGTTACAAAACACGACAAAAGGCCCTTAAAACTTCCGAAAATGACGTTGATACGCTACAAAATTTTAAATCACCTTTTCCGACCTTACAATCAGCTAACAGTAACAAAAGCAAAATGTTTTTATTTTTCTTGAGTCTTTACTTCAATATCAGGTAAAAGAGCCCCTTTAGGCCTTCCCTTGGCATTAAAGTCGTCCATAGACTGCTGTACGTAATGCATTAGATCGTACTGTCCCCAATGCTCAGCAAGATCAAACGATGGACGATAGCGTATCATAAAAGCATCTAATTCTGTACTATCCAGTTTCGTCAGGTTTTTAACAGCCTCCCGAGAAAAAATACGATCAACTTGCAACTCATCCTTCTCCCTATCCATAAAACGCCCAAAGCGTTTGGCGTTCTTGGCTTCCCGTCCAAAAAGATTATAAAGCGCTGTTGCCGGGCTACCCAGATAGGTCCCGAACTTATTTTTACCCCCATTATAAACGCCCTTTTTAGCGTAATTACTCATGGCATCATTTAATTCGGCCTCCTTTGTTTTTCGTTCAACGATGACAGTCTCCAATCGGATCCCTTCTTGCAACTCCACATAAAACTCGTTCAGGTTGGTCAGCACAGTTTTAACCGGCGAATACCCAACTTTTGTAAAAGACAAGGAATCTCCTACCGATGCATCAATCGTAAAAACACCAAAAGAGTTACTCAACGTAGACCTGTGTGTACGCATATTAAGCACCACAGCATCTCCAATGCGATTACCGTTACCTTTTTGCAGCACCATCCCCGAAACCTTCTGCAACTGTTGCGCAGTAGCACCGAAATAGGTGAATAACAGTAAAAAAAGCCCTAATATATGTATCTGTATTATTTTCATCCTAATATTTCTCTTCAATTACCCCAATTGGTTTCAGTGCGATTGTGATTCTCAACAATTTTATTGGGTCAAACATTTATTTCCGCAAGAACAGTTTATAATTTATTTCAATTTATTAATTCCCTGTTACACCTAACCTACTTTGCTAAAAGTAGTAATAGTTTGACACTTGTACTGTTAAAAAAGTTTAAATATTCTTTGTTGATCACTTGTATGGATAAAAAACAAAATTAGCGCCTTCAGCAACGACAACAAATAAGCACATATAGTCTTTCGCAGGTTTATAGTTCTGAATAAAAGAAGCCTTACGATCTTCTTGAATAATATCCATTTCTACAAACTCTTCCAATGTAGAGGCATTTATACTCCATTTCGTTTCCAATTCTTTACGATCCAATATCAGTTCACCAACAGAAACTTCATGCTGATGTGCAACAAAAATAGGATAGTCAGAATAACCTTCTTCAACAATCTCCTGCGCTACCTCACGGATTGATTCACTATAAAAATCGAGATCTACCTGCAAACTCTTCAATGGACTTTGCGCTGTAGACGCTGCATTTTCTTCTCTTGCAGATCCTGCAAATAAATCTTCTACTTCCATATGGTATCCTATTACTTCTTTAACTCCAATAAAACGACATTCTCAACGTGTTGCGTATGCGGAAACATATCTACCGGCTTGATCCGCTTCACCTCATATTTTTCGCCTAACAACACCAAATCGCGGGCCTGTGTAGCAGCATTACAACTGACATATACAATACGCGGCGATTCCATTTCTAACAAACGCGCTACAACGTCAGCGTGCATTCCTGCACGTGGTGGATCGGTAATAACCACATCCGGTTTACCGTGTTCGGCGATAAAGGAAGGGGTCAACACATCTTTCATATCACCGGCGTAAAACTTTGTATTCGTGATATCATTGATCGACGAATTCACTTTAGCGTCCTCAATGGCAGTGGGAACATACTCTACACCCACAACTTCTCTTGCGTTCTTAGCGACAAAGTTTGCAATTGTACCTGCTCCTGTATACAAATCATACACCAGCTCATCCCCCTTTAAATTGGCAAAGTCACGTGTGATTTTATACAGCTCATACGCTTGTGCAGAGTTTGTTTGATAGAACGACTTAGGCCCCACTTTGTAACGCAAGCCCTCCATCTCCTCATAGATAAAGTCACGACCTGCATATACATGAATATCCTGGTCGAAGATTGTATCATTGCGTTTCTGGTTTACGATATATAACAGGGAAGCGACTTGAGGAAACTTTTCTTTAACAAATTCCATCAACAACTCAACCTGTCCTTCTTCAGGATATGCAAACACAACGATCACCATCATCTCCCCGGTAGACGAGATACGGATAATCAAATTGCGCAATACACCGGTGTGTTCACGCAGATCGTAGAACGTCATACCTTGACTAAGCGCAAAATCACGAATGCTGTTGCGAACTTCATTTGACGGATCTTCTTGCAAAAAACAATGATCAATATCTAAAATCTTATCAAAACGCCCTGGCACGTGAAAACCTAGCGCATTCATTTCCAATTGGGACGCATCTTCATCAACTGAAGTCAACCATTTTTTGTTGGAAAATGTATATTCTAATTTATTTCTATAGTATTCCGTTTGCGCAGAGCCCAAGATACTTTCCATCGCTGAAGTATCCACTTTCCCAATACGCGATAGGGCATTATCGACAGATTGTTGCTTGAATTTTAATTGAGCATCATAGGTCATATGCTGCCATTTACATCCACCACACACACCGAAATGTTCACAAAACGGATCTACGCGATAAGATGAAGCCTCTTTTAAACTGGTTACCCGAGCTTCCGCAAAATTCTTTTTCTTGCGCATAAGCTCCACGTCAACAACATCACCGGGAACAGCTTTTTCTACAAACAAAACCAAATCTTCGGTTTTTCCAACACCTCTACCCTCTTCGGCAATATCAATGATGGCAATATCTTTCAAGAACTTTTTCTCTTGCGGAATTCTTCTACTCATAGGGTGCAAAAATACAAATTTATACCGATTTTTCATCTGCATAAATGATTTATAGCCATTGATTATCACTGGCATAAACGAGTACCTGACGGGTATGATAAGTTTCAAGCGAATAAAATACGGGGATCAGATTCGGACATTGTTCGTACCTTATTCGGATGCGATACAGATTGTGTACCAATACTGACCAGATTCTGACCTGACTCTGAACAGGAATTATCTGTTCAGAGTCAGGTCAATAATAGTTGCAAGAGTGTTCATCTCCGAAGGTGGTACGAACACAATACGAATACAACCCGGCAACAGCATGAACGTTGCAGAGCATCATAAAAAAGTGAGCATGCAAAAAAGATAAGATGTAAACCTTTTTCAGGAATGGACATAACGTCGCGAATTAGAAAGGGATGCGCGCGTTATAACAACTTTACTGAACTGTTGCCTGAACAAGATAAGGAAGGATTTCTTTCTGAAACGAAATAAAGTTTTTCCGCACATCGGCATCTGAGACAGCCGTAAAAGCAAAAGAAAACACAATACTTTTACTGGACTTGATCAAAAAGGTTAGCTTCTCTTCGCTAATCGCTTCATTTATCTTTTCATTCTGAATGAATGTACTTAAGAGCAGAAACTCCAAATCTTCAGACAGCGTTTTTAAATATTCTTGGGCGTTTGCAGATTCCCGGATAAATTCCCAGCCGATCAATTCATTGCAAGCCGTATAGGTCAGTCGGCTTACCCGCAATATTGTTGAAGCCAAAAACGAAGCCATATCATCTTCATATTTGGTTGTTTTCAAAATATCCTGCAGACTCGCACGAAGATAATCCATGAGAATGGCATGCAGGATCATTTCTTTACTATCAAAATACTTGTACACTGTCGCCTTCGCAATCTTAGCTTTTTTTGCCAATGTGTTCACACTGGTTTTATGATAGCCATTTTGACGAAAGAGCTCACGTGCTGTTCTTTTTATGGATTCAATAATATAATCTGGTTCCATATACGTTAGATCGTACGAATGTTGAAAGTCATCTACAAAGCCTAAAGACCAAAAAGCATCACATTGTTCTCTTGCCTAGTTATCGTAGAGAATAATGTGATGCCACAATCTTTACAATGAATAATTTATATTAATTCAGTCTCAAATTGAGACAAGAAACGTGTGTCATTTTCTGAGAAAAGACGTAAGTCTTTAATCACATATTTAAGGTTTGTGATACGTTCTATTCCCATACCAAAAGCAAAACCAGAATACTTTTTACTATCGATACCACAGTTATCAAGCACGTTAGGATCGACCATACCGCAACCTAAAATTTCTACCCAGCCAGAGTACTTACACAAGTTACACCCTGCCCCCTTGCAGATTGTACAGGAGATATCCATTTCGGCCGAAGGTTCAGTGAAAGGAAAATAGGACGGACGGAAACGCACTTTGGTACCTTCACCATACATCTCTTGAACAAAATGATATAACGTTTGTTTCAAATCGGCAAAAGAAACATTTTCGTCTACATATAAACCTTCTACCTGATGAAAGAAACAGTGCGCACGGGCTGATATAGCTTCATTTCTATAAACACGTCCAGGCATTATCGCACGAAATGGCGGTTTACCGGCTTCCATTAAACGCACCTGAACCGAAGAGGTGTGCGTTCTCAATGTAATGTCATTACCTTCTTGTTTTTTGATAAAGAAAGTATCTTGCATATCACGCGCAGGATGTTCCGGCGGAAAATTTAGTGCGGAGAAATTATGCCAATCATCTTCAATTTCCGGTCCTTCTGATACAATAAAGCCTAATTTCTTGAAAATTTCAACAATTTCTTTACGAACTAAAGAGATGGGATGTCTAGACCCCAGCTGAAAACCTTGACCAGGCAATGTTAAATCACCCGCTAGTTCCTGGGATTTTTGCTTTTCACCAGACCCGAACTTTTCTTGTGCTTCTTTGAATGTATTTTCTGCTAACTGCTTAAATTCATTCAACACTTTTCCCAAAGTACGCTTCTCTTCAGGCGTAACTGTTTTGAATTCATCAAAAAGATTTTTCACAATCCCTTTGGAAACCAAAAACTTCAATCTGAAATTTTCTACATCGGCTGAAGAAGCTGGCGCAAATGCCTTAATCTCTTCAGTATACTGCGTAATTCTATCTTGCAACATAATTAGAGCAAACATAGCCAAAATTTCCACCAAAAAGAAATTTTGAACTTCGACCGGGCATTAAAAACATCACAACAGAAACAGCATGCTCGCTTGGGAGAAAGGAATCAGATTATACGGCTAAAACGCTGATAAAACAAAAGAGCAGGCTTAGTTGCCTGCTCTTTTGTTTTATAGATGATTTTACAATAGTTATTATACATGTAAAGTTTTTACATAATCTCAAATTCTTCAGCTTAAAATGGTAACGGATTATCCTCCTGATCATTCTCCGTAAAATCGACCTCCACTTCCTTATCTTCGACTTTTTGCGCCTGCGTGTTTGCTGTATTACCAGCACTTACACCAGCATTCGGTTCAAAATCCGATTTACGACCTAAAAGCGTGAAGGTTTCAGCGACAACCTCTGTAGCATATCGTCTAATACCCTCCTTATCCTCATAAGTACGCGTCCGCAGTCGACCTTCAATATAAACTAACTTCCCCTTTGTTAGATATTTTACAGCCACATCAGCCAGACCTCGCCACATTACAATATTGTGCCATTCGGTTTGTTCTACTCTTTTCCCGTCTTTGTTATACGTTTCTGATGTTGCCAATGGAAAACTGGCAACAGAGACATTACCTTCTAAATAGCGAATTTCGGGATCTTTTCCAAGATGTCCCACTAAAATGACTTTGTTAACTCCTGACATAATTTAAAAGCATAAATGGTTAAAAATTTGACCTTTCCAAAAAGGTAAAGATCAACTTGTGTTTAGCTAATTTATCTAAATCTTTTAGAAATACATAATCCCAATTGGATTTTTTTTGAATTAGATCGCCTTTTAACCGCACCTCAAAAAATGTCGCGTAGATATTCTGATGACTCAGGATATGTTTTGTCTGCTGCTGTAAAACATAAAGTTGTGCATCGGGGCCGAAACAGGAAATAAACCACTCATCGCTAAGAACATCCGGAATAGACAAGCTGTAGTTAGACTCCAAAAGCGGAAACTCATATAGGTTCTGCCAAACGTCACTTGCACCGCGTTTGGACATCAGTATCCGATCGTTGTCCTTCAAGATAAAATAATTAAAGTATCTATCTTTACTTGCCTTGGCTTTAAGCTTTACAGGCAACTGCTCTACCTGCCCCTGACTCAGCGCATAACAGGAAGGACGAAACATACAGAATTCACATAAAGGCAGCTTGGGCTTACAATGGGTAGCCCCAAAATCCATAATTGCCTGATTATACAATGCCGGGTGTTTACGATCAAGATTTTCTTTAGCGATAGCTGTAAAAATCTTCTTTCCTTCTGTAGAATTGATAGGTGTTTCTATGCCATAGTATCGCGCTAGTACACGAAACACATTTCCATCCAATACCGCCTGGGCTTCATCGTTCGCAAAAGAAGATATCGCCGCAGCAGTATACTCACCTATTCCAGGAAGCGTAATTAATGTTTGATAATCTACCGGAAAGACACCCTGATACTGATCGCGAACAATTCGGGCAGCCTTATGCATATTCCGCCCTCGAGAATAATAACCCAGACCTTGCCAAAGATGGAGAATATCATCTTCTTCTGCATTCGCAAATTCCACAACATTCTTAAATCGCTCGACAAAACGTACATAATAGGGTAAGCCCTGTTCGACACGAGTCTGTTGCAGAATAATTTCAGAAAGCCATATTTTGTAGGCATCTTTTGTTTCTCGCCATGGCAGATCTCGTTTATGCTGTCGATACCATGCTTGCAATTCCTCGCCAAATTTCATAGCGACAAAAATGCGCAATTTTTCGCTAAAACCAGCATTTCATCATTCGAGGATAGGCCTACGAATGTAGGTAATCTGCTCATCAGGTTCCAAAATCGTATTTTCCAACGTGATAAAGCCCTTGTATTTTTCTTTTAGCGCCTGATAGAGACGTCCGTCATAGGAAACAGCAAATCGCCCATCTGCTTTGAGATAAACTGGCAGATGCCGATTGCCCACGTCGAAGCAGAACTCGCCCACAACTGATAGATTCTGACAATCCAACAATACACAAAGACAAGGTAAAATGTTGACCTGGATAAATAAATCACCGCGATGATAAATACACTGTCCTGAACGCAGTGCGCTGCTATCATCGCGCTGTATGCGCACCAGATTACCCTTTCTTGTTTTTCGCTGGATAACGCGCTTATTTACTTCATAATAGGAAAGATCCAAAATATCTGAATCGCGGCCCAGCTTCAATTGGTCAAAATCAGGGATAACATCAATCCATATCTCCTCGTGCAGGCTCTCCTTATGCATAATTAGTTCCTTCCACCACGACAGCTTCCATCAACTCGGGCTTACTTTTTCGACGGGGTTTGCGCTGTTCAATGACGCTGATTTCCTCGGCCTTCGATTTCTCATCTTCCGCTATCGCTTCAACTGTTGTCTCTTCCTTCTTTTCAGAAAGCTTATGTTGTGTAAAATCCCAACACAATTGGCCCAACATGTGTAAGAAGTCGTACAATAACTCTCCATCAGTACCCAAAGCACGCAGGATAACCACATCTTTTGAAGCCTGTGTAAAACCGTACGAAATATCGTTGTATTCGACAGTTAAGATTTCATCCAATTCATATTTTAATTCTTGCGCAAAAAGAGCCGAGAACACAAAAGTGGCCTGATGGGTGTATCCCTCAAAAAACAACATCTTCTGTATCGGCTGACTTTTGGGCCGCAAAACCTGATTGTCAATAAAAGACAGTTTACCATTTCTAAAAATCTTGGTTTGCGTATGCAGACTATCAAACTCAAATGCCTCTTTCATGTGGATTCTACCCACACTAATAATATCCCCCCACATCAAAACCGCATCTTCAGCCAAGTGAATATGATTGCTTGCCTTGAAAATAGAATCCTTAAACGGCGTTACAGGGTGTGGAATGTAATGAAATAGGCCTCCGGCATCCACATGCACATCCGTATGTTGCTTTGCTCCCGTTTTCATGGGGTGAAGCTTATTGAAGGACTGTGTAAAAAGCTTCAATTGTGCATCTTTTTTCACACGAACATCAATATGCAAATAATCCGTATCCATAATACCAGGCGATGCACTCATGATGATCATTTCCAAATGGTTGGTCAATCCTGCCGCGCCATAATGCGTTAGTTTATAAGGTGCATTATGATAACTCTCCTTCAATCTGCTTCTGCCGTCCTCTTTGGCAACATTTAATACGATTTTGCTATCCATATACGATAAAATTTAGCCTACAGGCTCCAACAAAGCATACTTTTTGATCCATGATTTTACATCTTCCAAACCTTCTAAAGTCATTAAGTTTGTAAAAATAAATGGTCGTTCACCGCGCATGCGGATGGTGTCCTGACGCATCACTTCCAAGTCCGCATTTACATAAGGGGCAAGGTCTATTTTATTGATCAACAACAGATCCGAGCGCGTAATACCTGGCCCGCCTTTACGTGGCATTTTTTCGCCTTCAGCAACATCAAGAACGAATATGGTCAAATCGGCTAGATCCGGACTAAACGTGGCTGTCAGATTATCACCCCCACTTTCAACAAATATCAGTTCCACATCCTCAAAACGATGCGCTAATTCTTCTACAGCTTCAATATTCATCGAAGCATCTTCACGGATTGCCGTATGCGGGCAACCTCCTGTTTCAACACCAATAATACGTTCAGCGGGCAGTGCCGAATTCTGCTGTAGATACATCGCGTCCTCACGCGTATAAATATCATTCGTTACAACACAAATACTATAATCTGCCGACATCGAACGTGTCAACCGTTCAATAAGTGCCGTCTTGCCAGAGCCCACAGGACCAGCAACACCAATTTTCACGTAATTTCTCTTAGACATCTTTATTTCAATTTTTTTACGAAATGTAAATTCTCGTGTATAATTTTTCATGTTGCATGCATCGAATATCCTGAGCGATACAACAATTTCCAATCAGATCCTCATCCAGTTCGGGCTGCAATCCGACCAATTTATTAATCAAGGGCTGTAGTTTAAACAAAATCTGCTGTGCATCCATTTGGCTAATGGGAACCAGTTTGGCACAATTCGTCATAATACCATTCAAAGAATTATAATAAAAAGCGCTCAGTGCGTCTGCATAACTAATTTCCTGTGCGTGGGCAAACATGGCAAATGCCATTGCATAGTGACCATGCAGTTCTTGCGCATTGATAGCCTTTAGATAAGCCGAACAACGCTTGACCGGTTTTAACTTTTCTGTTAATTTCAAAAACCGTATTCCCAATTTTTTACTGGCATCCCGAATCTCATAAGGGGCTTTGAAAGCAGTAATTAATGCATCCAGTTCAGCGATCTTTTTCTTGGTTGCTCTTGATTCACACAATTGCCAGGCCTTATGAAAAAAAGCGGCATCGTTGTAATAGAAGCTATGCTCCAATAAAGTCTGTGCATATTCTTTTGCTGTTTTAGCATCATGTACAATCTCTTTATTGATATAGGTTTCCAAGCCATAGGAATGTGTGAAGCCTCCAATCGGAAATACAGAGTCGTTAATCTGCATTAATGTCAACAATGGATTCATATGTAATCGTTATTAATTAAGTATTAAAGCCCCTTGGCCAAGGTAATTTTATGCTGAACTACAGCATACTGATGTATGCGTAAAGTATGGGTTCTTTCAATCACCCGTAACTCTTTCGTCGGTGTAAAACCGGCCCTTTCTAAGGTTTCCCAGAGGGGGTTTTCATACGCTGCAATAATTTCATGCGCAGCGTTTATGAAAACAGGGATATGTTTATTGCCAATCTCGAGACATATCCGAGCCATATCCAAGAGGTTTTTGGGGCGTACGACAAGGCAAGGACAGGGCAATATTCGAACAGCGATACGCAGGTCCTTTGTTTCAAACAAAATATCACCGTCGAACAAGGATTCCGTTCCTAAATTTTTAAAGCCTATTTCGCGGCCTGCAACAGTGAACCCCCGGATAATACGTCTTTCCGTATCGAACCATTCGAGTTCTAAAAAATCAAGTTCAACGCCGTCCTGATCGGTGCCATCGGTCCAAATATTCCCCTTAATGTCTCTTGCTAACAACATAAATAACCAATTAGAATAAGAAGTACCGTTGGGCCATTGGAAGTTCCTTCAACGGTTCACAGGTTGCCAACACACCATCTACTGTTACTTCGTATGTTTCTGGATTAACGACGATATTTGGTGTAGCATGATTATGTACCATATCTTTTTTCATCACCGTACGACATCCCTCCACAGGCAGACATTTACGCGATAAATTCAATTTTTGAATATTTCCGTTCTCCAACGAAATTTTCGAAACGAAATTGAAGCATAGTTTTGAAACTGCTTTACCGTAATTTCCAAACATTGGCCTATAAATAATTGGCTGTGGTGTCGGAATTGACGCATTGGCGTCCCCCATTTTAGCGCCCAAAATCATACCGCCTTTGATGATCAACTCGGGCTTTACACCAAATAATTCCGGTTTCCAAAGGATCAAATCGGCATACTTTCCTTTTTCAATCGAACCGATATATTGATCAATACCATGTGCTTTAGCAGGGTTGATTGTAAATTTAGATACATAACGTTTGACACGGAAGTTATCATTTTCTTTGCCTTTATCTTCAGCTAAAGGGCCGCGTTGGATTTTCATCTTATGGGCCGTTTGGAATGTACGGGAAATAACCTCTCCCACACGTCCCATCGCTTGGCTATCCGAACTCATAATGGAGAATACACCCATGTCTTGCAAAATATCTTCGGCAGCGATGGTCTGAGGACGTATACGTGAATCAGCAAATGCCACATCTTCCTTCACATTTTTATCCAAGTGATGGCAGACCATCAACATGTCCAAATGTTCTTCAGCAGTATTTACCGTAAAAGGTTTTGTTGGATTGGTAGATGCAGGGAGGATATTGGGATACATGGCGATCTTAATAATATCCGGAGCGTGTCCACCGCCAGCTCCTTCCGTGTGGAAAGTATGGATTACACGACCATCTATGGCGGCAACAGTATCTTCCAGGAAACCGGCTTCATTCAACGTGTCGGTATGGATTGCGACTTGTACATCGTATTTATCAGCAACTTTCAATGCCGCATCAATTGATGCCGGAGTAGCCCCCCAATCTTCATGGATTTTGACGCCCAGTGCTCCAGCTTCAATTTGTTCTTCGATAGGTTTAGTGGTCGATACGTTACCTTTTCCGAAAAAGCCAACATTGATAGGAAGGTTTTCAAAAGCTTCAAACATACGCTCGATATACCACTTTCCTGAAGTCACTGTCGTGGCCAGTGTTCCGTCGGCTGGTCCCGCACCGCCACCAATGAACGTGGTTACTCCAGAATATAGGGCTGTTTCAATCTGTTGCGGCGAGATAAAGTGAATGTGCGTATCAATACCGCCGGCAGTTAGTATATAGCCTGCTCCCCCATGTACTTCCGTAGACGCACCGATGATCATGCCCTCGGTTACACCATCCTGTACATCTGGGTTTCCAGCTTTACCAATACCGACAATTTTACCATCCTTAATTCCGATATCACCTTTTACGATACCCCAGTGGTCGATGATAATGACATTAGTGATGCAAAAATCCAATACCCCCTCATCACGCAAGGCACGGGCAGATTGTCCCATACCGTCACGAATGGTTTTACCACCGCCAAACTTGTTCTCTTCTCCGTAAACATTGAAATCTTTTTCAATTTCAATGAAAAGCTCTGTATCTGCCAGACGAACCTTATCTCCAGTGGTGGGTCCAAAAAGAGCAGCATATTTGTCTCTTGGGATATAAAGTTCCCCATCAACATATTTTACAGATGATTTATCTAAACCTAGTTTATCTAAACCAAGCGCATGTAGACCAACAGTAGTACCCAACGTGGTGAGTCCTACGACTTTAATCCATTCGCGTCTATTCCATCCTCCCATAGTTACTTCGATTGTCTGAATTTTAATTTTTTCATTTTATCAATGGCTTTGCTTTTCACCGATTGATCTGTATACTTACCATTTGTCAATCCATTAAAACCGTGGATTTCCTTACTTCCTCCAAATTCAACCAGAACAACTGATTTTTGTTCCCCTGGTTCAAAACGAACAGCGGTACTGGCTGGAATATTCAAGCGCATCCCAAACGCTTTCTCTCTGTCGAAGGAAAGCAACTTGTTGGCTTCAAAGAAATGATAGTGTGAACCCACCTGAATAGGTCGGTCACCTTCATTTTTCACAACAATGCTTGTGGTTCTGTGCCCAACATTAGCTTTGATTTCCTCTTTTTTTAAAATGTATTCTCCTGGAATCATATCATTCAATATTTATTAACGAATAGGATCATGGACAGTCACCAATTTAGTACCGTCCGGAAAAGTAACTTCGATCTGAACATCATGGATCATTTCGGGCACTCCTTCCATGACTTGGCTCCTTTTCAATAAAGTAGTACCATAAGACATTAAGTCCGCCACAGACCTTCCGTCCCTAGCTTCCTCCATGATCTGGGCACTGATGTAAGCGATACACTCTGGATAATTTAATTTTACCCCGCGTTTCAATCGCTTAGCCGCCAATTCGCCGGCCAAATGCAACAGCAGCTTTTCTGTTTCTCTCGGTGTTAAACGCATAAAAAAATAGTTATTTGTTAATTTGTTAAAGGAATTATTATAAAACTGGAATGGTAAAATATGCCCCAAAGGCTAAGCGGTTGTACTGACTCTTGGCCATATCCATATAGCCCTTATAGTTTACGGTGTTACCGACGTAACCTAGATAGAACCGAAGATCCTGGTTATGAAACGGCTTATGTTGCAAAGCCGCAAAATAGGTCCAGTTTTGGCGAAAATTCTTGCCGAGTTGCTTATCATCCCGCGATCCCGCAATCTCATAGCCACCTTTCAACGCCAGCTCCCATTTTTTACTCAAAAATTGATCATAGCGCAGTATGGCAGAGCTGTAGTTTACATCTTTGGCCAATACACGGTTCTCGCCAGTTCGACCATAAAATTCGTTGATCGCGGAAGATGCAATCATTGCATGATCGACAGCAAGATAAGAGTACTGTAAATCAAGATATAGCATCTGCTTTGCTGTTTTGAATTTATTCGCTAATGAAATGGCATGATTGGTATGTCCCTTTGCGAACTGAGCGATGTTGTAAGACCATTTCGTATTAAAACGTTTGTCCATAAATGCACCCACCCATGTGAAATAGGCTCCCATAGGCACAGTAGAGCGTTCCAAATCACCTACAGCAAAACCATTTTTTGTATGAAGCTCCATAAAACTATCATTGGTTGTGTTGTAAACTTGGGCATGCAACGAATGATTCGGGTTGACTTCATAGGATAACATTCCTCCGACGACGAAGAGATTCAATATACGGTCTACATAGTCTGTGAACTTATATTCGTAAATTGGGTTATTTTCGAACTCATAACTCCCGACCATTGCACTTTGTTTACCGGCCGTAACAGACCATTTGAGATCCTTGCCAAACTTGTACTTAATATAAGCCATATCCAAGGCACGCGATCCATTATCCTGACTCGTTGGAGCAAATGACCTATTGAGGCGAAAACGTACTTTATAGGATAATCGATCATTGTATTCCCCGCTCATCAGAATACGGGCGTCATCAAGGTTTGCTTTTGCTTGAGAAGCACCCTCGCCATTGTCCGTTTGCAGACCTGCTCTTAACAGGACATCCAATTGAAATGATTTTGCTCTCGCGGGTTCTTTCAGTAGCAAGCTGCTTCTCTGTGCCTGAACAGAGTCCGTTTGGACCTGCTCCTGCGCATGCAATGATGCTACGCCAATCCCAAGTGTTGTAAAAAGTAAACGTGTTTTTTTCATCCTTATAGTGTATTCCTCTAGGGTAAAGAAGCCATCCCGCGGTTTCAAAACAGAATTCGATTCAAAACAACAAGATAGATCCATGCTTTATACTTATCTCCGGTACAAGTATATCACAGCCACCTAAAAATGGAATAAGGATGAGATTAAAATGAAATTAGAAAGGAGTTTTTGGGATTGTAACAACGACCAAAGTGCCTTGACCTTCCGTTGAATGGAGGAGCAATTCAGCACCATGGAGGTCAAAGATATTTTTGGCTAAAACAAGCCCCAAACCATTGCCATAGATATCACCGACATTAGAAGCGCGGTAAAAAGAGGTAAAAATATGTGGCTGGTCTTTTTTAGGAATACCGATCCCTTGATCAAACACTTTTATCGTAATATTTTTGCTATCGCTACTTATTGCTACGCCAACCTGCAGTCCATTGCCGTACTTAAATGCGTTTGAAATAATATTGCTAAAGGCAATAAAAAACAGATCCGGATTCGCCAAAACCGTAAGTTCATCACTATCTTCCGGGATTTCCGTTAGATCAAAAGAAAGCTTGAGGTCCTTATGAATACTTTTTTCAGCTTTATAAATTTCATAGAGTAACTCGTCAACTCGAATATTTTCTTTATTGTCCACCTCCCCCTTGAAACCCATGCGAGATAGCTGCAAAAGATTATTGATAATCAACTCCATTTTATCCGCATATTTTGCGATAGTCTCCAGGGAATAATAGGCTTCATGCTCTTTCGACAAGAGCTGTTGCGCCAATTCGGCTTCTCCCCCAATAATTGTAAGTGGGGTTTTTAGCGAATGTGAGGCATTTCCGATAAAACTCTGTTGCGATTGAACCGAAATATCCAATCGGTTAAGCATTGAATTTAAGTTCGCAATCAAAACACCCAATTCATCTTTGCTATTACTGAATTTACTGAACAGGCGATGGTCTAAATGGGCGATATCAACTTTATCTAAATCATTGTTGATATCTTTAATAGGTTTCAATAATCGGTCAGCAAAGTAAAAAGACATGAGTACGATTAAAAAAATCGCCAAAATCCCACCTGTGATCAGTGTCTGATCCAATTGACGCTGTTCCTCATGACCGTAATCATCGATCCCTTCCGATACAACAATCAAATTCTCGTGGTGAAGATGATCTTGAAAGAATACCGCTACAAAAGCAGTCTTACCATGCATGTATCTTCCCTTTCCATGGCGAATTACGTCGGTATAGAATGTTTCGGGCATGGGCAACTCAGGCCGCATTTGAACACGATCACTTCCTTTAACAACACGAATAAGATGGTCTGTTCCCTCAGATAACTGTTTCAGGTATTTACGTTTTACCTGAATATAGAGCGCTCTATTTTCATCCTTCTGATGGACGATGTGATCTCCAACAATCACGGCATTCTCTTCTAGCCGATGAAAAAATTTAGTTTGCAGACTGTCGTACGTGAAATAAGACACATAAATGGCAAAAACAACAAGCAGCAGGGTACTGATGATCGAAAATAGAAGAACTATTTTGGTCCTAATTTTCATGACGGATTACATAGCCCATACCAATCACTGTATGGATAAGTTTACGCGAAAATTGTTTATCGATCTTTTTCCGCAGGTAATTCACATATACGTCAACAACATTGGTACTTAAGTCAACATCCATACCCCATACTTCCTCCAGGATATCGATCCGGCTCAATACCTTATTTCGATTGAGCATTAAGAATTCAAGTAGACGAAATTCAGTAGCGGTAAGAATAATAGGAGAATTGGCACGTTGAACCGATTTGCTGTCTCTATCCAATTGAAGATCGTCAAATACCAATATATTTTTCTGCTCGGTCACTGTTTTGGATTTGCGGCTGTAGCGGCTGATTCGAGCCTTTAATTCCTCTAAACGGAAGGGCTTCGTCAAGTAATCATCCGCATCCCTGTCAAATGCCTCGACGATGTCCTCCGTTTGATTTAATGCCGTCAAGATAATAATAGGGACTTCGTTGTTTGACATCCGAATGTTTTTACAGACATCCAAACCATTCATACCAGGCAACATTACATCCAACAGGATGAGGTCATAATGATTCAATCCCGCCATTTTTAGACCAGTATAACCGTCCATAGCAATACTAATATGATAGCCTTCTTCTTTTAAGCCTCTTTCGATCAATGATATGACAGATGGTTCGTCCTCAATTAGTAATAGTTCCACAGGTATCTCTTTTAAACAGTAAAAAATTCGAGGTTTGTAAAATACAAAATTAACATGTCACCTTTTCTCAAAAAGCTACATTCTTAAATTATTTTCGCTTTTTCTTGACGATTATATGATAATAACACATAAAATAAGTATAAAAACACATACACCCTCAAGATCCCTTAACCACCGCCCTAATATCAATTTACTTTACATGATATAAAAAATATGTCCCCCTCTAGGTCTCTACTCAAAGGACGAGGCTACGTCTATCTCCCAAAAAAATAAGCACAGACCAAAAACCGGATTTAAGCATTCGAATACAATAATATCTATTTTTGAAAGAATTTCCACAAATAACGAAAGATTATTTCAAAAATCAATTGAATTTCAATATTTTTGTAGCTCAAAATCACACAATGAAACAATTTATCCTTTGTTTACAGCTGGCATTTTTACTCCTTATAGGACAAGGACATGCTCAGGAGAAACTATATAAAATTTCATACCAATTTGCTGATCCTGAAACGGGAACAGATACGTCATCTTCAGAATTCATCAAAATATTGGCTGGAAATAAGGAAGCGTTAATGCAGGCCTTCATCGCGAAAGACCAGATGCGAATTGAAAGTCTATTATTCGGAAAATCGATACAGATCAGCAATATCCGCGAAGGCAGTTCTTTTCTACTGGATGAAATAAATAAAACCTATACCGCAACAGAACTGGCTACGGGCAAACTCATTGAGACTTCCGCAAACGAAGGCGATAATTATGCCTATTCAGGGGATTTTGAGATCAGCTTAATTCCTAATCAAAAGAAAATAATTGCAGGAATTACCTGCGAAAAAGCAACATTCAATCTAACAGGTAGTCAAGACCAACAAACGGAAATTACCGTTTGGTATGCACCCAAATTACCAAAGTTATACTGGGGCACTTACGATTATCTCGAAAAAGTACCTGGGGCAGCGCTCTATATCGGATCGGCGGGTTTAGGAATTCAGGCCACTAAAGTCGAGGAGATAACATTCGACCAATCGCTCTTTGAAGTCCCAGCAGATTACGAAGAAGGTGAAGCTACAGATGAAGCTGTAGATTCCACGTTAAACGACCATCTATCTTGGTATCAAGATTCCAGCACATCATATTTTGGTGTACAGGACAGCTTAGGAAACAAATTAACACCAGCAAAATATACGGCAATATATAGCTATGTAGGAGACTATGCCATCGTAAACGATGCAGCGCAAATGTTTGGCTTGATAGATCTCCATGGCAAAGAAGTTATTCCATGTCAATATGAATCGCTCAGTTTAGAAACCGAAGGCGGTCCTGTGGTTTATATGAGCGATCTTAAGTATGGACTTCTGGATACAAACGGTAAAATATTGCTGAAGGCGAAGTATGACTTTATTTCAGTACCTAGCCCAGCATATGGACTTTTTACGGAAGGAGAATACACGGGTATTATTGATCAAAAAGGCACCGTTTTACTTCCTGCCAAATATGAGACCATTTCAGATTATCGCGATAATCTCGCGTTAATTATAGTAAACCAATCCTACCAGCTTATTAATAAAACGGGGCACAATCAACTTAAGACGAACTATGAATTTCTGTCTTTTGCAGGAGAGAAACTTCTTTTGGCCTTTAAAGACGACAAGTACGGATACATTGATTACACAGGAAAAGTCGTGGTCCCAATTAAATTTCAGAATGCCCAAGATTTTGAAAACGGGCTAGCGCTTGTAACAGAGGATCTAGAGAATTTTTACTATATTGACACAAAAGGGAAGTTTATCAAGAAATATGAAGAGTAATCCACAGACATTCCACTTGTCGACATTGCATCGTGGAAAATACATGTTAATCTTGCTGGTTTCAATCTTTTTGATCGGAATGGTCATGTCTAAAGTTCCCATACAAGAAATTCTCAAGATTATTGTTGCTCTTTTAATGATCCCTTTAGCACTGTATTTGGCCATAAAGTGTTCGACTTTATCATCGACTTGGGTCTTGGACGAAAATACACTGCAGATAAGCAATGCTAAAAAAACAATCGTTTTCCCTCTGAATAATATTTCTCATATCAGGAATCTTAAACGTTCTGGCGGAAACCTGATCATTATCAACCAAAACAAAGGACCGGCTTTTCGTACTTGGCGCAACAAATTATTTCAAAAAGAAGATGATCTTCCTCTGCTAACCGAAGCCCTAAAGACCGCAGACATCGAATATTACGACCTATAAATTCTTTCTTCCTTCGGTAACATTTGTTACAGGCTTTTGCAAAGGCAGTATGTACCTTTGTAACATCACTTAAGAACATTGTTATGCTATTGGAATACATTAAACAACCGTGGCCCTGGTATATTTCAGGACCTTTAATTGCGCTGGTCATGTACCTGCTGCTCAAACAGGGGAAGGATTTTGGCATGTCCAATAACCTACGTACCATGTGTACTGTATTAGGTGCCGGAAAAACTTCCTCTTTTTTCAGATTCGATTGGAAGACCCAATCATGGAATTTATTGGTGGTACTCGGGACAGCCATTGGCGGTTTTATTGCACATCATTTTCTGAGCGATGGCACTGCAAGCCAGATTAATCCCAAAAGTGTTGCCGATCTAAAAGAGCTGGGTATTATCGACCAACTACAAGGCTACCTTCCTGAATCCATATTTGTTTTCGACGGATCTTTGTTTCAGTTTCTAATTTTAAGTATTGGCGGTGTATTGATTGGATTTGGAACACGCTATGCTGGTGGATGTTCATCAGGCCATGCTATTTCTGGACTTAGCAATTTTCAGCTTCCTTCTTTGATTGCCGTTATAGGTTTCTTCCTAGGCGGGATCATCATGGTTCATTTTTTATTCCCACTAATTTTCGCATAAATGAAAGCACTAAAATTTATTTTCATCGGTATATTGTTTGGAATCATCTTATACAAATCGGAGGCCGCGTCATGGTATAGAATCTACGAAATGTTTCAATTTCGTTCCTTTCATATGTATGGCATCATCGGTACAGCACTGACCACAGCAATTATAATCGTACAGATCATCAAGAGAAAGCGAATCAAAGATAGTAACGGGATGCAAATAGCATTCTATGACAAAGACAAAAGTATTACACGATACCTGGTCGGAGGAACAATCTTTGGCTTGGGATGGGCATTGACAGGTGCGTGTCCGGGCCCCATGTTTGCCCTAATCGGTGCCGGTTATTGGACTATTGGAATCGTCCTTCTTTTTGCTTTGTTAGGTACTTGGCTTTATGGGCTGTTGCGCAATAAGTTGCCGCATTAAGTTGAACAGACTTTGTTATGAAACTACCTCATATATCCGAAATCTGAGGCCTGTACCTGGAGTTTAAATTTTAGAAAGAGAACATGGAATTAATATTTATAGCTGGTTTTATATTAGCTGTTCTGGTCGGGCTATCAATGGGCTTGATGGGTAGCGGCGGAAGTATTCTAACATTGCCCGTCTTTGTTTATATTTTTCATATAGAACCTCAATATGCATTGGACTATTCGCTGTTTTCTATAGGAATATTAGCCTTGGTCGGATCAATTTCTCCGTTGAAAAAAAGAGAAATTGATCTGAAAACTACGGCCATTTTTCTCTTTCCATCGCTAATTTCTGTCTTTCTGACCAAGCGTTATCTGCTTGTAGCCATACCAGAGTCATTTCACCTGGGCGAAATAGCGGTTTCCAGAAACCATATCATCATGTTACTTTTCTCGATGGTGATTCTGATTTCTGCAACAGCAATGGTGCGAAAACGTAAACAGGTTCAGCACGATCAATTCAGAAGCGGAATTGGTCAGATTTTCAACGTTGTCCTCGTCGGATTGCTCGTCGGTATCATGACTGGCTTGGTGGGCGCGGGAGGAGGCTTTATCATTGTACCTGCCCTCGTTTTGCTCTTAGGAATCCCACTTAAACAGGCCATTGCCACTTCGTTGTTTATCATCGGTTTAAACGCTTCATTCGGTTTGATCGCGAATTATCAGTTCCTGGAACATATGAATTGGTTTATATTGGTTACCTTTACGTTAATCACTTTAATAGGCCTCCAAATTGGTTCCAAATGGAAAGACAAATTAGATGCAGCAAAATTGAAAGGTATTTTTGGGTACTTTTTAATTAGTATTGGCATCCTAATCTTTGCTTTCGAATTCATTCAATTTGTAAATCATTAAAATCACACGCTATGTTTTTTCAACACATTTTTGAGTCATCTTTAGCACATTCAAGTTATATCATTGGTTGTCAAGCCAAGGGTGTCGCTATTGTCATTGACCCTAAAAGAGATGTAGACAGCTATCTTGAGATTGCACAAAAGAATAATCTGACCATAACGCATATTGCGGAAACACATATCCATGCCGACTACCTTTCAGGTACGCTAGAGTTAGCCGCATTGACAGACGCCCAACCTTATCTATCCGATGAAGGTGGAGAAGATTGGCACTATGAATTCCCACATATTGGATTAAAACATGGCGATCAATTTCACGTTGGAAATCTGATTTTCCAGGTTATCCATACACCCGGACATACGCCCGAGAGTATCAGTTTTGTATTGATTGATACGCCTGCAACCATGGAGCCGGTCATGCTATTTACAGGTGATTTTGTGTTTGTTGGCGATATCGGACGCCCAGATCTGTTGGAAAATGCAGCGGGAATGGTCGGAACCAAGGAAATTGGGGCCCACCAAATGTACCGATCGTTACAACATTTCCTGACGCTACCTGATCATATTCAGGTATGGCCCGCGCATGGGGCCGGATCCGCTTGTGGAAAGGCGCTGGGTGCAGTTCCGAGTTCAACGGTTGGTTATGAAAAAATACGCAACTGGGCACTTCAATACCAAAACAACGAAACAGCCTTCGTGGAAGAACTATTATCAGGACAGCCCGAACCGCCACGCTATTTTGCCACGATGAAAAAACTCAACAAAATAGCGCGGCCATTGCAAACGGCAGTTCCTCAGTATAACAAGTTATCAAACGAAACTTTTCTGGATTTATACCACCAAGGAACAACCGTCATTGATACACGCTACAAGTTTGACTTTGCCAAAGGGTATCTCCCCAATAGCATCAATATTCAGAACAACAAAACATTTAATACCTGGGCTGGCTGGATCCTTAATTACACAGATCCGTTTATACTCATTGTAGCGGAAAGTCAATTGGACGACATTGCCCGCAAGCTTATGCGCATTGGATTGGATCAAGTCGCTGGATATATTACGCCAGATACGATCCCTCATTTGGGAATTGAATTGGAGCACCAGCAACTCATCGGTTTCGAAGAGATGAATAGTGTATTGGGCAGATCCGATATCCAAATACTTGATGTACGCAATTCTAGTGAGTTTGCAGAGGGGCATTTACCCCATGCGACTCATATCTTTGTCGGTACAATTGCAGACAATCTCCACAAAATTGACCAAAACAAACAGCCGTACCTGCACTGTCAGTCTGGAGACCGCGCAACAATAGCAGCATCCATATTAGCAAAAAACAGTATTAAGGACGTCAAAATTTACAGTCCTTCCATCAATGAATGGAAATCAAAGGGCGGAACTTTGGTACAATAACCTTAAAAAAAAGATCCCAGAATAAACATTCCTGGGATCTTTTTTTAGAGAACCAAACGATACCATCGAATTTGAGCTGCCAATGCATGATAAGGAGCAACTCAACTCGGCAGTATATTTCGTTTATAGACTATTTCTATTGATCCGCAAGAATTCGATAACCTCATCCTTCTTCTCTTCCATCTTGCCTTTCTTTTCGGTAAATTGATGATTATAGATGGTCAGATACTGATGGTCGTCCGTTTCAGATTCATATAATTCGGCCGTAGCAAAAGAGAAATGCTCTTCTTCATCTGAAAGATGATCATACACATAGGCAAAATCATGATTCCCCAAGGAGCTTACTACGGCATCTTTATCCGCCACGAATTTCAACCTTCCGGGCAATGTCCGCTTATTCATCCATACTTCGTCTTTTTCAGAAAAAGGATAAATAGTAATACCGCGGAAAGCCATAATAAGCGGCGTAATCAGAATAATACCCATCTCAATCGCCCAAACGGCCCACAACATACCACCCGAAACCGGGCTCTTTTTCAAGGTAAAGGTACCGACTTCGTTTAAACCTTGCATCGCTTCCCAAATAAATGAAGGGTGTAAGAAAAAGGCTTTGAACCCTTCCAGATTGAAAGATGATTTTACCCAGGTATCTCCGCCCATGGTTCCCTCCGCATTGTACATCAGCGAAACGAAAAGAGCCCATTGCGCATAAAAGGCTAAAAGCGCGACTAGCAAAGTAATCAATAGTGCAATGCCCTTATTTCTTAATTTCCATTTTTTGAAACAGAAATTCAGCACATAGAATATTCCAGCACCAAATCCCAATGTAATAAATACATTAAAATAAATAATAGGGATAAACCACTGCAAAGCGATGTAAACAATTGCCAATACAACAGCACTGATTGTTCCTAGCACAAGAGATCCGATAAATGCCAAAGCAGGAGCCTTTCCCGAGGGCTTATAATATAGATTTTCCATAAAAACAGTAAAATTGATTTTTAACTTAACAGTTAAATTCCCTAACCAAAACCAAGCCAATTCCTAAAGAACAGTTAACTTTCGTCAAGATTTGATGACATTAACTTCGTTACATTCGTTTAAGTGCCATTTATTGAGACAATTTTGTAAGTTTGGGGCATGAAAATCAAAATAATATCCTTTTTTACACTTGCATGTGTATTGAATATTTGGGGGGCAGTAGCGAAGGCCCAAAGAAAAGGATTCTGGCAACAGAAAGTTGACTACCATATGGATGTCAACGTGGATGAAAAAGCATATCAGTACGATGGAAAAATGACCTTGAAGTACAGCAATAATTCAGGGCAATCACTTAAAAAAGTATATTTCCATTTATATTTCAATGCTTTTCAACCAGGATCGATGATGGATTACCGCTTAAAAAACATCAGTGATCCAGACAAGCGCATGGTGACCAACCTTGGCACAAAAGAAAAGCCGGTATATCAAAGCCGCATTGGAGAGCTTAAGACCAATCAAATTGGTCATCAAAAAATCAAAAGCTTAACAATGAATGGGGCTAACGCATCATTTAAAATTGACGGAACGATCTTGGAGGTCGCTTTACCAACTCCTATCCAAGATGGCGAAACAGCACGTTTTGATATGGAGTGGACCGCACAAGTTCCGGAACAAATCAGAAGAACTGGCCGGAATTCTGCCGAAGGTGTAGCATTATCTATGGCGCAATGGTATCCGAAGATGGCCCAATTCGATGAATTCGGCTGGCATTTGGATGAATATACAGGTCGTGAATTTATTGCTCCTTTTGGCAATTTTGACGTCACCATACACCTCAATAAAAATTATGTTGTTGGTGCCTCAGGTGTTCTTCAAAACCCATCAGAGGTCAAAGGTTATCAACAGAAAGCGAAAGTAAAAGCCATCGACAATAAAGCGACCTGGCACTATAGAGCCCAAAATATCCATGATTTTGTCTGGGCCGCAGACCCCAAATTTGTTGTGGATTCCGCTTCAAGTAAAAATGGTATAAAAGTATATACCGTATTCTTGCCAACTGACAAAGAAGTTATTTCAAATTGGAAAACGGCAATAGGCCTTTCTACCGAATTCTTTGACTTCTGTAGTGCGAAGTTTGGTAAATATCCATGGCCAACTTATACCATCATTCAGGGTGGCGATGGTGGTATGGAGTATGGCACAGCTACTCTGATCACAGGCGGCCGCAATCTAAAAAGTCTTGTTGGTGTCATATTCCATGAATCGGCACACTCCTGGTACCAACAATTGTTTGGGATCAATGAAACCGTAGATGAATGGTTTGATGAAGGTTTCACCTCCTATGTCGAAGAGTTGGCCATGCAAGATATCTTTGAAAAAAGAGGTGCTATTGCCTCCAACCCACAAATTGCCGCCTACCGTGGCTACTATAAATTGGCTCTTTCAGGTAAAGAAGAACCGATGAGCTTACTGGCAGATTATTATAACACCAACTACGGCTACAGCAACGAAGCATACAACAAAGGTGCCGTGCTTGCAGAACAGTTGGGGTATATTATTGGTCAGGAAAATTTGGAAAAAACCTTCCTGAAATTTTATGACATCTGGAAATTTAAACATCCGACACCAAATGATTTTAAACGCGTTGCTGAAGAGGTTTCCGGTATAAACTTAAAATGGTATTTCAATCTGTTTATCCATACAACACGTCAAATTGATTACGCCATCGAAAAAGTAACAGACACCGACATTTTATTGGCTAATAAGTCAAATTTTGCCATGCCACTGGATGTTCTGGTAGAATACACAGATGGAAGTAAAGAACTATTTTATATTCCTTTGCGTGAAATGCGGGGAGAAAAACCCGAAGAACATTTTGACATATACAAAGGTGTTAAAAGGACCGTGCTTGAGGATTGGTTTTGGACCAAACCCGACTATACTATCCATGTGTCGAAAACACCAAAAGCGGTAACTATTGATCCTTCACTACGCTTAGCGGATGTAGAATCGGCAAACAACAGTTTTAGCAAATAACTCGTAGATTCCCATTATCTGAACAGATCGGGGTAAAAAAAGCTTCCAAACCACTTCACATATACCTGGTTTGGAAGCTTTTTTTGCTAATCACCTCACCTGAATCAAGTACTCTTAAGAGGAATAACCATATTCCATGTGCGTTCAAATTGATAGGGCGCCGAACCATCTCCCGTAGCAGCAAACAAATGCGTAGGTTTCCCATTTTCAAATAATAAAAACGGTCGTTCAAAATTCGCCTGATGACTCGTTGTGCCATCATCCCATTGAATTGTTTTAGAATAAGCTTTTACAGACTTTGAAAGATGCCAATCTATACCATCTTTGGAATAAGCGTGTATCCCGCCCCCCTCTTCACCGCAGATCTTTCCGTAACGGTCCTTCATAATAAGTTCAAACTGCTGACCATTATGCCACACAAATGGATCTTCTACATCATTTTCATGGTTTTGGTCCGTATGGAATGAAAAAATGGGTTTTTCCGACAAACGGCGATAAGGTCCGAGAAAAGAATCTGCTTGTGCAGCTCCCAATAGAAGTGGCGGATTATAATTTAGTGGGGAAGATTTATACACTAAATAAACCTTTCCGTTCGGTAAGACAACTGGCGAAGGGTTTGACGTAATGGAGGCATCCCATTCTCCTTTCCGCGGATTCAGAATCGGTTGATCAACTCGTTTCCATGGCCCTGCAATTGATCTGGAATAGGCCATCCCAATACGTTTATGCATCCAGGCTTTCTGGCCTAGGCCCGACTCCCATACATTTTCTGTAAAAGCAGGAGTTGGCTCATCATAATTATTGCCAAAGTAATAAAGTACATAATAGTCACCGCTTTTTACAATGCGCGGATTGTGTGTTGTACAACCATCAAAATATTGCTTCCCCCGAGCGGGCAAAACAACTTCAACAAATTCGTATGGCCCTTCAGGGGTATCTGAAATAGCCCTGACGACTTCTGAGTTTGTGACCCAATTACCAAAACCATATTGTTTGCTCCAACGCGAAGCAAACATATGATATCGTCCATCCTCTCCTTTTATAACCGAAGGATCCCAAATCCAATAATCTTTCATCGCAAATCCGCCGCCTTTTGGTGCCGGTAACAACCGATCGATAAAAGAGTCCTGATTATTAAAAGAGTCTTTAGGAATAGCCCCAAACGCATATCCATGGTTTGAAAACAGGAAGAGGCCGGAAACACCGGCAACGTTTTTTAGAAAGTCTCGACGGGAGGTTTTCATACATTTTACTTTTATTAGAAGAAAATAATTCGTTTTCTAATCTATTTGATCGGCTCCCATGAAATAATTTACACGAGGCTGATACCCACAATTTTTTAGAAAGAAACTCTTGAATTCACTTTCCTTCATCAGACATGAGGTGTTATATTGGTACTTCTACAAAAATATCGACAACAAGATAACGAATAACCAGCTCGTTGTCAACCTTCTTGTGGATGATTCTTCCATCCTATTGCACTTTCTTTTTAAATCCTTTAATGAACTGCGGAAAAGTCCAACAGCTATCTTACCCGGAATTTATTCGGCTAGTGGCTACCGGAAATAGTTAAACCTATAAATTCCTCTTGCATCTAGGCATAAGTCTAGAAAAGATTTCAGGTATGCATACTCGAAAGAATAAAAAATAAGGAGCGATTTGGTCAGGTCTTGGTATATTTGTCCCCATGATTTATGTCCATATTCCCTTCTGTAAACAGGCTTGTCATTATTGTGACTTCCATTTTAGCACTTCACTACAATACAAAAGTGAGATGATCAATGCCATACGACGGGAAATTGAACTCAGGGCATCCTATTTGGAAGACAAAAAGGTCGAATCGATCTATTTTGGTGGCGGTACCCCTTCCTTACTGGAAGCGGATGAGATCGCCCAGATCATCGATACGATAGGGAAGCATTTTGACATCGCAAATCATGCTGAAATTACACTGGAAGCTAATCCCGACGATTTAAATGCCGTCAAAGTAAACAGTCTACGGAATACAGTAATCAATCGATTCAGCATAGGCATACAGTCTTTCTTTGAAGAGGATCTTAAATGGATGAACAGAGCACATAATCAACAAGAAGCACTGGCTTCAATTATGCGGGTGCAAGATGCGGGCTTTGAAAATATTACCTGTGATCTTATTTATGGCTATCCGTTACTGACTGACGAGAAATGGCGCCACAATATGCAACAGCTGATTGACTTTGAAATTCCCCATATTTCTTCGTATTCCATGACTGTAGAAAATAAGACAGCATTGGATCACTTCATTAAAAAAGGCTTAAGTCCAGCAATTGATTCGGATCAGGCCGCAGATCAGATGAGTCTCCTTATCCATACATTGAAAGCTGCGGGATATGAACAATATGAAATTTCCAATTTTGCAAAAAATGGCCTTTATGCGCGTCACAATACAAATTATTGGAAAGGTAAACATTATCTTGGTATAGGCCCTTCGGCACATTCGTTCAATGGAATTTCCAGAGCCTGGAATGTTTCCAACAACGCGAAATATATGACCGCAATCAATTCAAACCAACTTCCCCTGCAAATTGAGGAGCTTTCAACATTGGACCAAATCAACGAAAGTATCATGACTTCGCTGAGAACCATGTGGGGGCTCGATTTGATTGCGCTGGAAAGTAAATTCGGGCAATCTATCAAAAACCGCGTATTGAAGGATGCAGAGCCATTTCTGGAAGAGGGCAATCTTGTTTTGGAAGAAAGTAAATTACGTTTAACGGATGCAGGTAAATTAATGGCCGATCATATCATGTCCGACCTATTTGTTATAGAAGATTAATAAATAAAATAGATAAAAATTACAAAAACAATAATAACAACCGTGTTTATGTTTTAAATATTACGAAAATAAAAATATAGGTTATTTTTTTTGGCTCTTTGTGCTATGTTTGCAACATAATCTATTATAACATTATTATGTCACACAAGCCATCTTTTGACTTAGAGATCAAAAGTTACAGAGAGCAACAAAACGCTGCCGTAAGCTTAATTCAAATTGTCAGTAACCTGTGGTATAACCGCGCTATTGAACTTGTATTTTTTCGAAATCAACTCATTGATGTAAAATCGAGTTCAATTCTTAACCTGGTCAAGGAAAGCGTCCTCCTTACCGAAGAGCCATTCGATATTTTTGACACTCTTCAGGTGGCACAGGAATTGGAAAAGCTCACCCTATCTCCTGCACGTATCGATATCGGAAAACTGACCTTACAGGTCAAGAAACAGGCAATTGACAACAACGACCTGCCGAGTTTTATAACAAATGAATTAAAGGACATCAATCAACAAGCGGAATTAAAACCACGCGATGTTGTTCTTTATGGATTTGGCCGTATCGGCCGTTTACTCGCCCGAGAGCTTATGCATAAAGCCGGTGCCGGACAGCAGCTTCGCCTTCGTGCCATTGTAACCCGGGACGCCAATGACAGCAAGTCCATATTGAAAAGAGCGACACTATTAAAAACAGATTCCATACATGGTGCATTCGAGGGCGACATACAGGCCGACATTCCTAATCAGGCACTTATTATCAATGGTATCACTGTCCACCTTATCTCAGCCAAACAGCCAGAAGATATCGATTATACCGAGTATGGAATACAGCATGCTTTGGTCGTCGACAATACGGGCGCTTTTCGAGATGAGCAAGAACTAAGTCGTCACCTGCAATCCAAGGGTGTCGCCCAAGTTTTATTAACAGCACCGGGGAAAGGTGTTCCAAATATCGTATATGCAGTCAATGAAAATAATATTGACTTGCAAAAGCATGCGATCTTTTCCGCTGCTTCCTGTACGACGAATGCAATATCCCCTATTTTGGCGGTGCTTGAAAATAAAATAGGCATTGAAAAAGGACATATCGAAACCATACATTCCTATACCAACGACCAGAATCTTGTCGACAATATGCACAAAAAGTCCAGACGGGGTCGTGCTGCGGCGCTCAATATGGTGATCACAGAAACTGGAGCGGGCGCTGCTGTTTCAAAAGTATTGCCATCGCTAAAGGGCAAACTGACCTCCAATGCCATTCGCGTTCCCGTGCCAAACGGATCATTGGCAATTTTAAATCTCGAAATTAAAGCCAAAACTACGGTCGACGAAATCAATGCACTTTTAAAAGAGGCATCTCTGCAGGGTGACCTGGTCGAACAGATTAAATTTTCTAAAGATCATGAACTCGTTTCTTCGGATATTATTGGTTCCACTGCCACCGCAATCGTGGATGCTCCAGCGACGATCGTTTCGGGAGATGGCAGGAATGTTATTTTATATGTCTGGTACGACAATGAATACGGATATTCCCATCAGGTGATGCGCTTATCGCGTCACATTACCGGTGTAAGAAGATATAACTATTATTAGGAGGCAGTCAAGCATCAAGAATAAGAAACCACGCGTAACCTGCAGAATATAGGCGGCGGCAGTACAGCTACCGCTTATATTTTCACGGAATTGCTTTTGAGGTATTTCATTATAATTGCTGTTGCTCCGGCCTTCTGCAGCACATACGCACGGGCCAGTTTTCCCGCCTCTTGACGGACAGCCTGATCTTGTAGAACAGCAAAGACTTTCTTTAGTTCTTTAGCACTACCAATGGCGAAACCGGATCCATTTTGCACGAGCTCTTTCGCCTCCTGAAACTTCTTGAAATTTGGACCAAATAGCACCGGTATGCCATACGTTGCAGCCTCGAGTGTGTTATGTATCCCTACGCCAAAACCACCACCAATATAAGCCAGTTGGCCATAGCCATACAAAGACGAAAGCATACCAATGTTATCGATAACCAGCACCTTTGAATCGGCAACTAATGCGGCATCGTAGCTAGCCATCTCCGAAAAGCGGAGCGCCTTCGGCCAAAGGTTAAAAATGCTCGCCAAATGTGATTCATTGATTTCATGTGGCGCCAAGATCAGCTTATAGTCTGAATAACCCTGAAGCAATTCCTGTAGAGCCTGTTCATCTTCCGGCCAGGTACTTCCTGCGACAAGCGTCGGACTTTCACCAACAAATTGGCTGATCTCGGAAATCATTTTTCTATTTTTAGGAATGTCTACCACGCGGTCAAAACGTGTATCTCCGGCTAACCCAGCATTCCGTATCCCATATTCTTTCAAAAGACGTACACTTTCTTCATTTTGCACAAAGAAGTAAGTCACAAAACTTAAAATTTTCAGAAAAAAAGTACCATAAGCCTGAAAAAAGATCTGATCGGGTCTAAATATTGCTGAGATCAGAAACAAGGGAATGCCCCGTTTATGTAGGCCTTCAAAAAAATAATACCAATATTCATATTTCGTGAACACAGCGAAACTTGGATTGATCAGGTCGAGAAAAAGCCGTGCATGCTGAGCAGTATCATAGGGGAGATAAAAAACATAATCGGCCAAAGCGGTGTTTTTTCTGATTTCGTAGCCAGAGGGAGAGTAAAATGTTACAATTATTTTATGATCCAAATAATTATTTTTCACCGCTTCCAGGACAGGTCTTCCCTGCTCAAATTCGCCCAATGATGCAAAGTGAAACCAAATATGTTTTTGGGAAGAATCAACCGTTTGTTTCATCCTCGAATACCAGTCTTTTCGCCCCTCTACCATAAGCTTGGCTTTGGCGTGAAAAGGAGCCAAAATACGCAGTAAGAGTCCATAAAGAAAGATTCCAATTGAATAAAGCAAACGCATGTTTTTAAAATAATGTTTATCTTAGTCAAAGATATTAAACCCATTTCATTAAACGGAACCATTGAGTGGAAAATAAACATCGCAAACGGATTTTGATAACAGGAGCAGCTGGCTTCCTCGGTTCTCACCTTTGCGATCGCTTTATTGCGGAAGGTTACGATGTCATTGGAATGGACAACCTGATTACCGGAGATCTACAGAATATAGCACATCTATTTAAGTTGGAAAATTTCGATTTCTATCATCACGATGTATCGAAATTTGTCCACGTTCCCGGACACTTGGATTATATCTTGCATTTCGCTTCGCCAGCCAGTCCCATTGATTATCTTAAAATTCCGATACAAACATTGAAAGTCGGATCTTTGGGAACACATAATCTCTTAGGCCTTGCACGCACCAAACAAGCACGCATATTAGTCGCCTCCACCTCTGAGGTTTATGGCGATCCACTTGTTTCGCCACAATCCGAGGACTACTGGGGCAACGTAAATCCCGTGGGACCCCGCGGTGTATACGATGAAGCGAAGCGTTTCCAGGAGGCAATAACAATGGCCTATCATAATGCACATGGTCTGGATACCCGTATTGTCAGGATATTTAACACCTTTGGTTCTAGAATGCGCCTCAATGACGGCCGAGCTATTCCTACCTTTATTGCACAAGCGATACGTGGTGAAGACATCACGATTTTTGGGGATGGTTCGCAAACACGATCATTCTGTTATATTGACGATCAGATCGAAGGCATTTATCGCCTACTGCATTCGGCATGTGTCACACCGATAAATATTGGTAATCCGGACGAAATCAGCTTGCTGCAATTGGCCCATGAAATTGTCGAATTGACAGACAGCTCAAGTAAAATCGTCTACGAACCATTGCCGGTTGATGATCCAAAACAACGGAAACCGGATATTGGCCTGGCGAAATCTAAATTAGCCTGGGAACCTCAAATAGATCGAAAAACAGGATTGAAAAAAACCATAGCATTTTACAAAAAGATCCCTTTGGATACCTTATCACATAAAGACTTTACTTACTATAATCAACAATAATGAACAAAAAAATATTAGTCACAGGAGGAACAGGTTATATCGGTTCTCACACAGTGGTCGAACTACATCAAGCAGGATATGTGCCTGTCATCGTGGATGATCTGTCCAATTCAAACATCAAAATTTTGGATCAGGTTGAGAAGATCATCGGCGTTAGACCTGAATTTCACCAGTTTGACCTTTGTGACACAGACCGCGTGAATGAATTTGTAAAAAACAATACCGATATCTCGGGCATTATCCATTTTGCGGCCTCTAAAGCTGTAGGTGAATCTGTACAGAAGCCCTTAAAATATTACCACAACAATTTTTTCTCGTTAATCAACTTATTAGAAGCATATCAAAATAAGCCGATTAATTTTGTCTTTTCTTCAAGCTGTACCGTATATGGTGAGCCAGACTACCTACCTGTAGACGAAAGTGCTCCCGTGAAGAAGGCAACCTCTCCTTATGGCAACACAAAACAAATTGCGGAAGAAATTTTACAGGAGACTGCCGCTGCATATGATAACTACAACATTATCGCACTCCGTTATTTCAACCCAGTAGGTGCACATGAGTCGGCTTTGATCGGTGAATTACCAAACGGTGTTCCTCAGAATCTGCTTCCATTTATCACACAAACTGCCATTGGAAAAAGAGAAAAGTTAACGGTATTTGGCTCTGATTACGACACTCCGGATGGATCTTGTATCCGCGACTACATCCATGTTGTTGACTTAGCAAAAGCTCACGTTGCAGCAATCAGATTGTTGGAACAAGGCAACCCCAACGGAAAATACGATGTCTTTAATGTGGGAACAGGAAACGGGTATTCTGTCCTTGAAGCGATCAAGGCCTTTGAGAAAGCTTCTGGACAAAAACTGAATTACGAATTTGGTCCACGTCGTGATGGAGATATTATCAAGGTTTATGGCGACGTTACTAAATCAGCTAATCAGTTGCATTGGAAAGCAGCACTTGGTATTGATGAAATGATGGCTTCTGCCTGGGCATGGGAAAAAAATCTAAAAGAAAATCCCTTGGATTAAACAGTAGCCTATTGTGCGGCAACAAAGCATAATACTTAGCTTAACGTTATATGACCGTCTTAAAAACTAAGACGGTCATATTTTTGGCAGTACGAGTCCTTCGACATCCCTTCTTTCGAATCCTTCCAACCACATCATTCAAGCTGAAAAGCAGTTAGAATCGAAGCTGGATTAAAATCCTTCTCGTTGAGTATATTTGGCCGACGACGATCTTTCGCCAGATACAAAATAGTAAAGCCAACAAAAATAGAACTGCCTACAAAATCGCCACATGCTATGGACAAGGATTTTTCCGGTATGATGTTCTCTTTATACTTCACATCATATTCCCATTCCGTGTCTTGAATGACGACAGATCTAAGTTGATCAAAATTGAATGCGAATGCTTGAAATTTGAATACAATGGCATTACATCTTTTAGGAAGGATCATGGCTCTTTTCATATCAAACTCCGGAAAAGACACCTTCAGTTTTTTCTTTTTGCTCAGTGAAATGGCAGGATCGATAAAAAGATAGTCCTGTGTTGGACAGATTTCATTGAATTGAAAATTTACCAAGCGATCCAGTACACAGTTACTCAGTGTTCGACTGCCTTTTTCGCGATCAAGATTTGTCTTTATCGCACGGTAGATCTGCCTATTAAGGCGATTGCCCATCTGCCCATCGTGGAGCTGCTGATGGATTTCACTAAGATACGTTCGAATCAGTGCACCGGCACGGCTCACCGTTCCAAACTCCCGCCCTGCTTTTTTTGTATCTTCCTTTTGTTTGACAGGTTTTGGCCTACTCTGAACATAATTTTTGTCACCAACTTTTCTATTTACGAGAGGACCAACCAGCCCCCTGATAAATCCATTATCATTGACTCCCATACTTCAATTTACTAAGGGAAAGCCTGAAAACCAAACATCAGCTTGATTTTTAGTGATTTACAAATAGCAGTCAAACGAGGATTTTCAATCTTGCAATTTTCAAGGGTCTTTTTTGCAAATACCTTATAGCCAAATTTGCCTTATGTTCTGCCTGCTCCCAACTTGTAAAAAACGTACCAGCACAATGAAAGCACTTAAAAAGGTAGACTCAACGTGGACTCACTGTAGACTCACCCTGCATACAGGTCGAAGTCGACCACAATACGATCTCAACTTGGCATCCAAAAGGCCCCTCGGCCAACCGATGATCGACATTAAACAAACTCTTTGTCGGAAATGTAATCCATAAGCACCCCAGCTTGATCTCCAAGCTTCTTTTTCAAGCGCTGCATAGATTTTTTTATGGCGTCTGGAGTGACCCCCAATACATTGGCTACTTCCTTATTATTTAACCCCAGTTTCATAAGTACAATTACCCTCAAATTGGATTCCGTTATATCGCGAAATCTGGATTGTATATCCTGCAGTAAATTGGGAAATTCTTTTACAATCAATAATTTAAATTCCTGCCATTTCTCTTCGGTGATGAGATGTGACTGCAGCAATATTTTTAGTTCCTCACGATCTTTTTCAACAACATTCCCTTTTTCCTCAAGCATAGCAGAAAGCACATTGATCTGTTCATTATTCCGCTTAAGGTAAGCGACGTACTCTTCCACCTGGCTTTTAGAGCTCACCAGTTCCCTGTCCAATTCCGCTTTTGTATATTTTAAATTAAGAAGCTGATATTCATAGTCACGTATACGTTTTCTCGCACGGTATCGAACCGCATTATAAATAAAAAAGAATACCACCAGTACCAACAAACTTATTATGACCCATAATCGTCTCTCAGCTTGCTTTTTCTTAATAACAGCTTGCGCCAGCGATAACTTATCGGCATACTTTTGCTTATCGGCCATAAACTTCAACTGGGTCAATACTGGATCACCATCTAAAAAGCGTAGGGAGTCTTGGAGGCGTTCTATCCGTCTTCGTGCATTCAGCTCACGACCGATATCGTTACTTTGCATGGCCAAATTCAACTTGTGAATTTCCAGTTCAAGTATGGTCTTCTTATCATCCGAGCCTGACAAAAGCGATTCAGCTTCCGCAATCATAGGACGGACATCTTTCGTTTCCTTATTCGCTATATCTAAACGAATTCGCATCATTAAGGCGAAAATTGTATTTCTATCATTACCAAGTGATCTTGAGATCTCAAGATCCTTATCGAGGAGCAATAAGGCTTTATGGTAGTCCTTCATCCCTTCGAACACAGCAGCCTGATTACCTAAAATCTTCGCGTAGCGTAATGAGTCATTTTCTGAAAGTGCCAACGTCTGCGCCAATTCAAAAATTTTCATCGCCTGCAAGGTATCACCACCACTTTTCAGCGTCAATACACCTAAATTGTCTAAGATTTCAGCTTTCAATCTCGGCGAAATTTGTTCTTGTCGTTGCCCTAAATCCAGATATTTAATTCCAGAAATATAATCACCTAAGGTTCCAAAAAAATAGCCAAGCTTCTTGTACGTTTGAGTTAGGTCTAAAACAAGTTCTTTAGGTACATCTTCTAATCCTTTCTCCCCTTCCAAAATAAAAGGTAATGCCTCAGAGGCTTTCAGGCATCGATATAGGTAAAAGCCATACATCACTTTTACCCAAACGCGTACATTTTGGTAGCTATAGCCTTCTTCAAGGTCCAGCGCTTTTAAATAGTATTTATCACTAAAGTTATTTCTTGTACCTTCATCATTAAACGACTGATCCGCCAGTAAACAATAATAGATTGCCAAAAGCGCCTTATCATTTTTTCGTACCGCCTGACTAAAATATGGTGCAAGATATTTACTCAACGACAGACTGGAGGATTGATACTGCGCTGATTCTTTTATAATTGTTTCGTAAAAGTTCTTCTCTTCTATCGAGGAATTGGAATCCATTAAATCCATCCCATAGACCACATGACAAGGTATGATTGCTAGGAAAAGAAAAAATAGAAGATATCGAAACATATCGGCGCAGGCATTGAATTTCGCAATAAAAATAAAAAATAATTTTAATTAAATCAGCATGCGACAAAATCAACCAACTACTTATCAAAAAAATGATAAATATGATCTGGCGTAATGGCCTGCGTCAATTGGACATCGTATTCATTTTTATCCGCAATAACATCAATTGGATCAAAAAAAGATAGTCCAACACGCTGCACATCAACTTTACAGGACGCGAAAAAACGGTCGTAAAACCCTTTTCCGTAACCTACTCTGTAGCCCAAAAGATCAAAAATTAACAAAGGAACTATAATCATATCAATAAGCGATGAATTCACCTTAATGCCGGATACTGGCTCAGGAATACCCCAGTTGTTCGTCTCAAATAGGGTATGCTCATCCAATATGAAATGTTGCATCGAATAGTCCTCAAAATTAGATCGCGAAACGACGATCTTTATCTGTGGAAAAGATTCTTGAATATAGTTGATTATTAAATATGTATTGGGTTCGTGATATTTCCCTATGGGAATGAAAATATGCAAAAATTCGACCTCCGACAGATCAAGCTTTGTAAACTGCGAAAGTAGTCGTTCATTGAGCGTAGTTTCTGTCTCTACAGACAATTGACAACGCTTAGTTTTATACTCAAGCCGTAATTCTTGTTTCGATTTCATTTGTACAATAGTTATTTTTAAATTTTATTTCCCTTCTTCACCAAAATCCCCATTTAAGTCTACCACTTATGCCACGATTAATCAAAAATAGCATTCCTCCCAATTCAATTTTTATTTGATCTTCAAAAGCCATTAGAAATTCTTATTCTGAATCGAAAACCGTATGCTCAACTCAGTTGAAACTTTTGTAAAAAAAAACGGCCTTGTAGCGAGCGCTAACAAGACCGAATAATCAACCTAAACCTAAAATCTTTGTATTATTTTACGCGCTCGATATAATTACCTGTTTGCGTATCAACTCTTACTTTCTCACCTTGATTAATGAACAACGGCACCATAATTTCAACACCAGTCTCTACAGTTGCTTTTTTCAATGCATTTGTAGAAGTATCTCCTTTTACAGCCGGTTCAGTATATGTAATTTCCAACTCAACACTTTTTGGAGCTTCTGCCATGATAGGCTCATCACTTTCAAAAGCAATAATTACAGTCATTCCCTCTTTCAAGAAACGAGCTGAATCACCGAACAAAAATTTAGGAATATTGAATTGCTCGTAGGTATTGTTATCCATTACCACGAAGAAATCTCCATCCTCATACAAATACTGATAATCGCTAGTTTCTACACGCGCTATTTCTACAGATTCGTCAACTCTAAAACGGTATTCAACTAACTTACCAGTTTTAACATTACGCATTCTCGCTTGATAAAACGCGCGTAAATTACCTGGTGTACGGTGTATATATTCTTCTACGGATACTAATTCTCCGTTAAATCTTAAGATATTTCCTGATTTTACCTCTGATGCCTTAGCCATTCTTTGAATTGAACTTTAAACGGTTATCTCATTATTGAGTCGTCAAAAGTACAAAAACTAATTGTGTTATTAAAATTTCATTCGCTACTTTTTTTCTGAACCTGTTTGTTTTTATTGGCCGGAGAGAACCTTCAGTTCACTTTTGTAGCTGCTCATGATGATACAGTCTTGACGGTTTTATTGAAAGTAGCTATTTTTAATACAGGACAAGAACTTTTCGCCTATTTTCGATGTGATAGCAACAAATTGTTGATCTCCCTAAGGCTTAAAATCGACTATAGAAATACTTTCATCGCAGAATTCATACTCTTTTTTTTGGTTCGAACAGACGATAAACAATCTAGACTCCAATTTTGTACGCTCAATTAAACGAAGATACCATTGTTCACCCGCACTATCCAAATTACTTGTAGGCTCATCCAACAAAACCAAGGCAGATGCAGAACAACAAGCTAGCGCTAGCTTGACACGTTGACGCATACCTGATGAAAAAAAACGGATCTCTCTGTCAAGCGCAAGTTCCAATCCCAATAGCTTTACAACAGTTGCTTTATCAAAAGAAGGAAGATAATTTTTAAATTTAAAATGAAAATCAATCAGCTCGTTTAAGGTAAATTCCTCGATCAGTTCAACATAAGGAGCTGCGAGAGACAGCTGCTGATATATCGTATCCACACCCAGGACTTGGTCTCCATCGGTGTAGATCAGTTCACCCGCTGAGGGTGTCAAACTACTTGAAAGCACTTTTAAGAAAGTGGACTTTCCGGAACCATTATGGCCAAGGATGGCATAACTCTTGCCGGACTCGAAGGTATAGTTTATATGCCTAAAAATCCATTCATTGTTATACCTCCTACCAATATCTTTTAATGTAATTTTCAAATTCACTAGAATCGACAAAGCGACTACATCGCTCTATTATTGAATCCTTTCATGATACCCCGGCCTGAGTTTCGAATAAAATCCAAAATTTCATCACGGATTTCCGTTGCCTGATATTCAGCTTCTATAATTTCTATTGCTTTAGCCAGATTTCTGTTTTGAACAAAAAGAATGCGATAAAGATTCTGAATCTCGGCAATTTGCTCTTCCGAAAATCCTCTTCTTCTCAATCCAACAGAATTAATACCCGCATAAGAAATCGGTTCACGTGCGGCCTTAACAAAAGGTGGAATATCCTTACGTACCAATGAACCACCGGTAACAAATGCATGCGAACCAATTTTAACAAATTGGTGAACAGCGACCATCCCAGCAAGTACAACATAATCGCCTACTGTAATATGTCCAGCAAGTGTACTGTTGTTCGAAAAAACACAATTATCACCTACTTCACAATCATGTGCAACATGACTATACGCTTGGATCAAACAATTTTTTCCAATGACCGTTCTATACCTATCCTTAGTTCCTCTATTGATTGTTACACACTCACGAATGGTTGTATTGTCTCCAATTTCGGCTGTCGTAATCTCACCATCAAATTTTAAATCTTGAGGTTCGCCAGAGATTACTGCACCGGGATATATTTTACAGTTTTTTCCAATTCGAGCTCCATCCATGATCGTCACATTTGATCCTATCCAAGTGCCTTCGCCAATGACGACATCTTTATAAATGGTTACAAATGGCTCGATGACCACATTTTTAGCAATTTTTGCATCCGGATGAATATAAGCTAATGGCTGTATCATCTATACTACTTTAGTTGTTATTTACTCTTACGATCTGTGCCATAAGCTCCGCTTCGCACACAATTTTCTCTCCTACCATAGCCACACCTTTCATTTTTGCGATACCTCTTCGGATCGGCTCCATCAAGTCGCATCTAAAAATAACAGAATCCCCTGGAGTTACCTGCGCTTTAAAACGTGCATTTTCAATTTTAAGGAATAAGGTCAACCAATTCTCTGGATCAGGGACCGTCTTCAGCACTAAAATTCCTCCTGTCTGTGCCATAGCCTCTACCTGCAAAACACCGGGAAATAATGGCGCACCAGGAAAATGTCCCATAAATAGATCTTCGTTCATGGTAACATTTTTCAAACCCACCACATGTGTTTCCGTCAACTCAAGAATTTTATCGACCATAAGCATGGGCTGACGATGCGGTAAAATCTTCATGATTTCTACTGTATCGTATAATGCAGGCATATTGGGATCGTAAACTTTAATTTTTTTACGTGTTTTATCTTTTTTGATCTGCTCCTTTATCTTTTTTGCAAAAGCCACATTCGCTGCATGACCTGGTCGTGCAGCCATAATATGCCCTTTCAAAGGTCTTCCGACAAGTGCTAAATCTCCAACCATGTCCAACAATTTATGTCGAGCAGGTTCATTTTGGTAACGCAATTGATTATTGTTTAATATTCCTTCCTTAGCAACTGCAACGGTTTCTTTATGAAAAAGATGCGCTAATTTCTGCAATTCCTCGGGAGAAGTCTCCTTATCCACAATAACGATTGCATTACTCAAATCACCACCTTTAATTAGGCCATGATCAACCAACATTTCCAATTCGTGTAAAAAACAAAACGTACGTGAAGAGGCTATTTCTGATTTAAAGTCCTCAATCGATGTTATTGCGGCATGTTGGCTTCCCAACACCGGCGAGTTAAAATCGATCATACAAGTCAAACGATACCCGTCCATCGGCATACCCAGTATTTCAACTTTGCGATCTGGCTCTGCATAATGGATATTATTGGATATCTCATAATAATCCCGGTCAGCATCTTGTTCTTCAAATCCCGCTTCCTCCAGCAACTTCACAAAAATAGCTGAGCTACCATCGAGTATGGGTATTTCAGGGCCATCAATATCAATCAGCACATTATCGATTTGTAAACCAATTAACGATGCCATCAAATGTTCAATTGTACTCACACTTGCTCCATTCTGCGTTATTGTCGTCCCTCTGGAGGTATCCGTCACATTATCCGCATCAACCAAAATTTCTGGTTGTCCCGCTAAATCTACACGTCTGAACTTAAACCAGTGATTTTCCGGAGCTGGCTTGATCGTCATCGATACAATTTTCCCTGTATGAAGACCTACCCCCGAAATTTCAACCTCGTTTTTGATGGTTCGCTGTTTTACATTCATTTCTAATAACATATTTTTAAATCAAAACTTCTTTTGACAAAACATTTATCCCTTAAGCTACATCGATGTTGCCATAGCCGTGCCTGGAATGCTTATTTCATCACCATTAAAGAACAGTTTATTTTCAATGAAAAATAATTATTTCAATTTTTTTTCTACTAACTTTTCTAACTCTTGGATTCGTTTTTCCAACTCAGGGAGGCGTGCAAAAATCACATTAGAACGCAATTGGGGCTGATAAGGCATCACCGGTGTACCGCCCCACTTTTTACCTTCTTCTTTAATCGATCTATTCACTCCTGATTGCGCCTGGATTTGAGAGCCCTTTGCAACAACAATATGACCAACAACCCCAACCTGGCCTCCTAAAACCACATGTTCTCCAATTTTTGAGCTACCAGAAATACCTGTTTGCGCTGCGATCACAGTATTCTTTCCAATATCAACATTATGTGCAATTTGAATCAAATTATCCAACTTAACACCATCACGCACGATTGTAGCACCCATTGTTGCTCTATCGATTACTGTATTGGCGCCGATCTCAACATTATCCTCCACTTGCACATAACCAATCTGAGGTACTTTTTTATATGTTCCGTCTTCTTGTGGTGCAAATCCAAATCCATCCGATCCGATCACAACACCAGAATGTACGACGACATTTTTCCCAATCTTACAATCATGATAAATCTTCACCCCTGGATAGAGTGTTGTATTATCTCCAATCGTTACTTTATCGCCAATATAGACCTGTGGGTAAATTTTCACGTTATCTCCAATGGAAGCTCCGCGTCCAATATATACAAATGCACCGATATAACCTCCTTGGCCGATCTCCGCTTCAGTATGTATAAAATGAGGCTCCTCACGTCCGCTTTTGTCAAGACGGAACTCATTATACATATTCAGAATAGTAGAGAAAGCAGCATATGCATTCTTCACCCGTATGATCGTTAAAGTCGGCTTAGTTGCTTGGGTCAATTGTAAATCTTCATTCACAATTACAATCGAGGCGTCAGTAGTATAAATAAAATGCTCATATTTTGGATTTGACAAAAAAGAAAGATCGCCTTTTTTACCTTCCTCAATTTTGGCAAGGTTACCTACAGTAACTTCTGGATTTCCTTCAATCCGTCCTTCTAATAATGTCCCTATTTGTTGAGCAGTAAATTGCATGGTACAAATCTATGTTTTTTTATTAAAAAATAACTACTTGATGGAAGTAATTGCAACATATCCCACCTCTTTTGGATAACATAAGGCGTATTTAGCCACATTTTTCGATAGTGCTTCTAAATTCCCTAGATCAGAAGCCTCTGTTATATCCACGAGCTCACCGGATTTCAATAATATTTTTATTTGATCCTTGGAAGAATTATAGGCACGGTTTTGAATTTCCTGCATAAATACATAATAATGAATATCCTCCTGAGCCACACCCAGCTCAGCTTGTACTTTCGATTTCACTAAATCTACATATGCTGGCGAGAATGGTTTATTGCTCATGACAGAGCGATATAGATTACGTTTCATAACGCGCTGGCACATTGTACTTAAAATAGAATCCTCATGATGTTCCCATGTTTTTATCGCAGACATAATATCCGTATCATCTAAACGAGTAAACCAATCCAAATGTAACGGATCATCCAAAAAATTAGTTTTGTTGACCTGCTGGCTTAAAAACCAATGAAAAGCCGGGGTAGAAAAGAGCTTATGACCAGTAGCCGTTAAATATTTTGCCCGCTGCAGAATTTTAATCAATAATTGTTCAGCACCGATAACGGTCTTATGTAAATAGACTTGCCAATACATGAGCCGTCGTGCAATCAGGAATTTCTCCACAGAATACAGCCCTTTATATTCCACCACGATTTCATCCGCCACGACATTGAGCATTTTTATGATACGATCAAATGAGATCACGCCTTCCGATACACCGGTAAAAAAACTATCTCTATTGAGGTAATCCATTCGATCAACGTCCAATTGGCTCGACACCAATTGATGGAGAAATCTGCGTTCATATTTATTGTTAAAGATTGTAATTGCCAAGCTTAACCTTCCGTCCAAATCCTGGTTGATACGATCCATCAACAGGGAGGACAATAACTCATGTGAAACTCCTTCAATCAAACTATGCTCCAAAGAATGGGAAAAAGGACCATGACCGATATCATGCAGTAAAATTGCCGAAAGAACAGCCTCCTCTTCATCCGCAGAAATGATGACACCTTTACTCCGCAAAGTTTCCAAAGCCATTGACATCAAATGCATCGCCCCTATGGCGTGCTGAAAACGAGTATGTAAAGCTCCGGGATAGACAAGATGCGTCATGCTCACCTGCTTAATATAGCGGAGCCTTTGAAAATAAGGATGTTGCACTAAGTCGAAGACCAATCCTGTAGGAATAGCGACAAATCCATATACCGGATCATTAATAATTTTATTTTTGTTCAACGTGGCGACAAATTAATACGATCATCAACACTATAAATTATGAAACCGAGCGCTTTAATTACGAAGCCTTGGGTAACACTAGTATAAACTTAAAACAAAGATAGTTAGTTCACCGTTAAGAAATGTTAAAAATAAAATCTAAAGCACGATATTTGCTTATGTTAGCATGAGATCGAAAATCCGATCCTCCCCTCTACTAATAGACATATAATAACAAGATGCAAAAAACACATATCCTTTGGGCTGACGATGAGATTGACTTTCTAAAACCACACATATTATTTTTAGAAAGCAAAGGTTACAAAGTTGACACGGTCAACAATGGAAATGATGCCGTTGAAGCCTTTAAGAATGGTTTTTTCCACCTCGTTTTCCTAGACGAAAATATGCCTGGGCTAACCGGGCTCGAAACACTTGCTATACTCAAATCGATCAACCCTACTGTCCCTGTTGTTCTGGTTACAAAAAACGAAGAAGAACATGTCATGGAAGATGCCATCGGCTCCAAAATAGATGATTATCTGATCAAGCCGGTCAACCCCAAGCAGATCTTGATGACAATTAAAAAATTAACGGAGAACAAGCGTCTTGTCAATGAGAAAACATCCATGGCCTATCAACAAGACTTCCGCAATTTAGGGATGATTCTAAATGACAATTTGGATTTCAATCAATGGTCAGAAGTCTACAAAAAATTGGTCTACTGGGAATTGTCTCTCGAAAAGCTTGAAGATAACAATATGCATGAAATTCTGACGATGCAAAAATCCGAAGCAAACATGCAATTCTCAAAATTTATTGAAAACAACTATATACAATGGATTAATCGTCCCGAAAACGCGCCCATTCTATCCCACCAGCTATTTAAGAAGAAGGTATTTCCGACCATAGAAGATCATATTCCGACATTTTTCTTTCTAATAGACAATTTGCGTTTCGATCAATGGAAAATTATCAATGAGGTCATTACCGATTATTTTAGACTTGAGGAGGAGATAACCTATTACAGTATTTTACCAACAGCAACACAATATGCTAGAAATGCCATCTTTAGTGGCTTAACTCCACTGGAAATGGAAAAACGCTTTCCGAAATTATGGCAAAACGATGAAGATGAAGGCGGCAAGAATTTATATGAGGATAAATTTTTGGAAGATCAGATCAAACGACTTTACCGCAAGTCCATAAAACACTCCTACACGAAAATTTTGACCCTGGAACAAGGAAAGGATGTGTTAGACAATCTTGGTAATTTGATGCACAATCAACTGAATGTATTGGTGTATAACTTTGTTGACATGCTTTCTCACGCACGTACAGACAGCTCTATGATTCGTGAATTAGCAAACGATGAAGCGGCATATCGCTCGCTTACATTGTCATGGTTTGAACACTCACCTTTATTAGAGGTTATAAAATGGCTCTCTCAAAAGAAAGTTCGTGTGATCATTACAACCGACCACGGCACGATCCGGGTAAAAAAACCAAGTAAAATAGTTGGTGACCGCAACACAAATACAAATTTGAGATATAAGCAAGGGAAAAACCTGAACTATATTGACAAAGATGTTTTTGCTATCAAAAATCCCCACGAGGCACAGCTGCCTAAACTTCATGTAAGTTCAACATACGTTTTTGCCAAAGAAGATTCGTATTTTGTTTACCCTAACAACTACAATCAATTTGTCAATTACTTTAATGGAACATTCCAACATGGTGGAATATCGCTGGAAGAAATGATTATCCCCTTTGCGACATACCTACCGAAATAGTAATTTTGCAACATGGAAATTATTGTAAATACCACAGCAGATCTATCTCAAGCGGCTCAGACACTTTTAAATAGTTTTCCAAAGGACCGGATTTTTCTATTATATGGTTCCATGGGAGCAGGAAAGACAACTTTTGTAAAACACCTGTGTAAACAATTGAATGTACAAGATAGTACATCTAGTCCAACATTCTCCATTGTTAATGAATATGAGTCTCCAGCTGGCCCCGTATATCACTTTGATTTTTACCGCATTAAAGATGAACAGGAGGCATTCGATTTTGGTTATGAGGAATATTTCTATTCCGGTGCTTATTGCTTTGTTGAGTGGCCGGAGAAAATCCCCAACTTACTTCCTGAAGAAGCAAAAGAGATACATATTAGCATCCTAGATGCAACAACACGTCAAATTTCTATTCGTTAACTACCTTTTTTTCGACTCCCTACTATGGCTCATTCATCCTCTTGTCAATATATTCCAACTGATATCCATGTGCCCGGATTAGCGGCTATACATGCCGAACACTTGAGCTTTTCCTTTCATGAGAACAATATGCAGTTTGCTGTTGAAAATAGTTCTTTCGATATCGACGAAGGAAAAATAACAGCGATCATTGGTGAATCTGGTAGTGGAAAAAGTACCTTGCTTAGACTTATATACGGTCTTTTGGAACCAACTGGTGGCATTGTGCGCTATAAAGGTTGGCAGGTCCCGACGCGCAAGGACAAGCTGATCCCCGGACATGATGCCATGAAATTAGTCTCGCAAGGCTTTGACGATTTGAATACGTATGCCAATGTATGGGATAATGTTGCTTCCCAATTGCCAAACACAGATATCAAACGCAAACAAGACAAAACTGCGGAAATATTACAACGTCTACGGATTGATCACCTCGCTAAAAAAAGAGTAGCCGACATCAGTGGCGGAGAAAAACAACGCGTCGCAATCTGTCGTGCACTAATCAACGAGCCTGAAGTCTTACTTATGGATGAACCATTCAATCAGGTCGATGCCTCTTTTAGGGATACCTTACAACAGGACATCAAGGATATTGTTAAAGAAACCGGGCTAACCGTCATTTTAGTTTCACACGATCCGACGGAAGTACTTGCCCTGGCAGATAATCTTATTGTGATGAAATCTGGCAAAATCCTGGATCAAAACAACCCACATGTGTTGTACAGCAATCCATCGCACCCTTATACTGCCCAATTATTGGCAAAAAGCAATATATTACAGGTTGAGCAAGCTCAAAATTTAGGCATAGCAAGCGAAAAACCAATCGCGATACATCAAGAATGGATCTCAATCAGTCCTGCTGAGCAGTCTACTTTTTTTGTGAAAGATGTCCGATTCAGAGGTTTTTATTATGAAATCGTCGTCAGCAATAATGAGATTAACTTACATGCGATTATTACATCGCAAATAATTCCACAAAAACAACAGGCTGTTGACCTAACAATATCCCACTGGATCTCTTTTGACCATTAATTGCATAGCTTAGTCCTGTGTATCAAGCCAAGATAAAAATGCGTCAAACCATAACTTATCCGAAGTTTTGTTAATTAATCCAAAACCGTGTCCCCCTTGCTCAAAGGTATAAAGCTTGTTGGGTACTTTTGACTTGTCCAGAGCAGCAATCATTCTATAACTGTTTTCTATCGGTACAGCTGTATCGTCTTTGGCATGTACAAAGAAAACCGGACAAACTTCAGGAGATACCTGCAAATTGGAAGAAAAAAGGTTGATTTGGTCTTCTGAAGGGTTTTCTCCGATGAGATTTATACGCGAACCTTTGTGTGTGATATCATTTTGCATAGAGATTACAGGATAAATTAATCCAGCAAAATCAGGTCTTAGGGATACATGTGAAGGATTCACTATATAGTCTTTCTTAAACTTCGTTATTAAAGTGGAAGCCAAATGTCCGCCTGCGGAAAATCCGATAACCCCCACCTTTCGAAGTCCGGGGTGCAGGGTTCTGATCAATTGCATTGCCCGCTGCGCGTCCTGAAGAGGCCCTATAGATTTGTCACGCATGATATTCGGCGAAGGCAATCGATATTGCAAAACATATGCCGAATACCCATTTTTCACCAACTCTTTAGCAACGGCATGTCCCTCATGATCCATTGCGATATGAGCATACCCGCCCCCAGGAATAACCAGTACGGCGATATTTTTATCGACACTTTTATCTGCTGTATAGGCAAATAGCTTGGGGACGTTCTTTTCTAAATTTACCTGCTCTTTATCAGTCGCATTTGGAATAGAATCTGCATAAAGGTTGATTGCCTCCTGCGCTTTAACAAGCGAGATCAAGGAACATAAAATCATAAAAACTTTTTTCATTTAAATAACATTTAAAAAAGATCGCAAAATTATATTTACTAGAAATATCCTTCCATTTTACATGCAACATCTGCATGGAGTAGATCAAGAAGCAGCTGGATACGCTTAGAATTTATAACGAAGAGACGACTAATAAATCTAAATCCTTTGCTGTCATATTAAACCTGGAGGCCATATCTATATTCGTCAGATTACCTTGATACAAATAAATGGAACTTCGAATACCAGGGTTCTTCCAAATGGCATTTTTCAATCCCCCGAGTTCAGCGAAATCGAGCAAAATCGAAGTGAAGATATTGCTCATGGCATAGGTGGCTGTTCGCGCTACCCGAGACGCTATATTAGGAACACAATAGTGAATAACATCAAATTTCCGAAAGATAGGTTTATCGTGAGAGGTCACCTCCGAAGTCTCAAAATTACCACCTTGATCAATGCTTACATCTATAACAACGGAATTGGGTTTCATTTTAGAAACGGTCTCTTCCGAAATCACGCAAGCGGAACGTCCATTAAGCGCTCGTAAAGCACCGATAACAACGTCTGAACTGATCACGGCTTTGTTTAAAATAATAGGTTGTATAACAGATGTAAACACACGACTACCCAGGTTATTTTGTAGGCGTCTAAGTTTATAAATCGAATTATCAAATACTTTTACCTCTGCTCCTAGCGCCAAAGCCGTCCGAGCAGCTTGTTCACCAACGGTCCCTGCGCCGATAATAACAACTTCGGTCGAGGCTACCCCGGTAACGCCGCCGAGCATCAGTCCCTTGCCTCCAAATGCATTGCTCAGATACTCTCCAGCAATTAAAGTTGCCGTCGCCCCTACGATTTCACTCATAGCACGAACCACAGCTAGGCAACCGCCCTCATCTCTTAAATATTCGTAAGAAATTGCGGTAATTTTTTTATGCATTAATGCCTTTAAGACATCCAAGTTCATAAGTGAAGGTTGCTGAGAAGATAATAAAAGCTGTCTTTCTTTCATCAGCTTGACTTCACTAATTACAGGGCTGCCTACCTTGATGATCAGATCCGCTTGGTACACTTCTTCTCTTGAAGATACAATACGGGCTCCCTGCTCACTATAATGGTGATCCAAAAAATTGGCTCCTGCTCCTGCTCCCGTCTCAATGATTACTTCGTGCCCATTTTCTACCAATAATGCAACCGCTAATGGTGTCAGGCAAATTCGCTTTTCCTGAAGCGAGATTTCTTTTGGAATGCCAATAAATAAACTTTTTGCATTCTTTTTCTTCTCAAACAGCATCTCTTTTGGAGAAATCATAGCCTGACTCGCAAGCTTTCCTAACTCATTCATCTTGTAAAATTGATCGTTAGCTAAAATTACAACAAATAATCAATCTTATCAAACGAAGATAAATTTGGTTTGGCACAGCTTTGGAATGAAACAAATTTATCTACATTTGTTTTAAATTAATCAGATATAATACCATGCTCAGTAAAGTCAATATAGTGCCACGGTGGATCATTTTTTTATTGGACATCTTTAGTGTATCCGTCGCTTATCTCCTCGCAAATGTCATTTATTATGATTTTAATTTCGATTTTTTACTCGATATTGATTTTAGCATTCGTTACATTTTATTTATCGGTGTATGTTCTTTGTCGTTCTATCTCTTTAAAATGTATACTGGGATCGTGCGTTACACAAGCGCCATCGATTCCATACGTATATTATCAACGATAACATTCAGTGTGTTTGTTCTCCTCGTTATAAAACTAGTTATCCAAGCAAATGAAATCGAGCGCAACATTCCAACGGCACTCATTATCTTCTTTGCCCTATTCTCCTTTCTTATTTTAACTGTATATAGAACAATTATTAAGATTTTCTTTCTATACACCAAAAAAGTCAACGGTTCCAGAAAAAAAACACTGATCTACGGAGCTGGTGATTTGGGGATTGCTGTAAAAAGAACCTTAGACCATGATGTACGTTCCAAAAATGCTATTGTAGGATTCTTGGATGATAATGATCAAAAAATCAACAAAGTAATTGATGGGACCAAAATTTACTCTTCTCAAAAGTTTAGCCACCTCATCAACACACTAAATATTGAAGAGGTCATCATCGCGTCACACAACATCCCTTCGGACCGCAAAAATGAAATAACAGATGTCGCGCTCGAAAAAAACGTCAATATTTTAACACTTCCGCCCGTTAAAAAGATCATGAATGGCGACCTTAACCCCAATCAGATTCAGAAAATAAAAATTGAAGATTTGTTGGAAAGGGAGCCGATCAAGATTAACGACGACCACATCTTAAGCCAGACGAAGGGCAAAAGAATCCTTGTTACTGGAGCAGCCGGTTCTATCGGAAGTGAAATTGCAACCCAATTGGGAAGATACGAGCCCCAGATGATTATTCTTTGTGACCAAGCAGAGTCCCCCTTACATAATCTCCAGCTTGACCTTCAAGATGAATTCCCAAATCAAGTCTATCATACTTATATAGCAGACGTCCGAAGTACAAAAAGGATGCAATTGCTTTTTGACACGTTCAAGCCGCACTATGTTTATCATGCGGCAGCATACAAACATGTGCCAATGATGGAAAACCATCCTTTGGAAGCGGTACAGACCAATGTTATGGGAACAAAGAATTTGGCGGATTTAGCCGTAGAATTTCAGGTTGAAAAATTTGTCTTTGTCTCTACCGATAAAGCTGTAAATCCCACGAATATCATGGGGGCGACAAAACGTATCGCAGAAATCTATGTACAATCGTTAAACAATCATTTGGAAAATACATTGGGGGCAAGTGTTCACACCAAATTTATAACAACACGCTTTGGCAATGTCTTAGGCTCCAATGGATCTGTTATCCCCCGATTCAGGGACCAGATTCAGAAAGGTGGCCCTGTAACCGTTACTCATCCAGAAATTACACGGTATTTTATGACCATTCCCGAAGCATGCCGACTAGTCCTTGAAGCTGGAACAATGGGACAAGGTGGCGAAATTTTTGTCTTTGATATGGGTAAATCTGTAAAAATAGTAGAGCTAGCTAAAAAAATGATTCGCCTTTCGGGATTTAAACCGAATGAAGATATTGAAATAAAATTCACGGGATTAAGGCCTGGTGAAAAACTATATGAGGAATTACTAAATGATTTAGAGAATACCTTACCGACGCACCACGAGAAAATCATGATCGCCAAAGTCAGAGAAAATAATTATGATAGGGTGTGTATGAAAATCGGAGAATTGCAACAGCGTTTAGCGACGCAGAACAAAAACGAAGTTGTCTATCAAATGAAAATTATTGTACCTGAATTCAAAAGTAAAAACTCCATCTACGAACAGCTAGATAAGGAAATTGAACTATCGAATGAGTCGGAAAACCAAAGTTAATTCACGTTAAAATTTGCAAAACACTTGCAAATTTGCTCGAAAAGTGTATTTTTGCAATCCATATTTTACTGATTAGTAATGTCTAAAAACACAAATAATACAAATCAAGGTTTCAAACCTTCAAAAGGATCTTTTTTTCAAGATAACCAAAAAAGTGTCGTGTTCATTTTAGGTGGTATCGTTGTATTGATCTTACTTTATTTTGGTTATCAAAAGCTTTATCTAGATCCAAGAGCAGAAGAAGCTTCGAATCGTATGTACAAAGCAGAACAGCTTGCTACAATTGATTCGTTACAAAGCAAAGCAATCATGGGCGATGGTGCATTTCTTGGATTTAAACAAATTGCGGACGAATATTCCAATACAAAATCCGCAAATATTGCAAACGCATATTTAGGAGGTTTGTATTTGCGTCAAGGTAAATTCGATGAAGCTGCAAAAGCGCTTGAAAAATATGCTCCGACAGGAAGTCAAATTCTAGATCCACTCGTAATTGGTTTAACAGGTGATGCTTATTCAGAATTAAAAGACTACAAAAAAGCTGCAGACTACTATAAGCAGGCTTCTGAAAAATCAAGCAACTCGTATACAACTCCACTCTTTTTGAAAAAACTAGGACTTGTATATGAAGCCCAAAATGACTACAAAAGTGCAGAGACAGCTTACAAAAAGATTAAAACAGATTTTCCGGAGAGCCAAGAAGCTTCAACAATTGATGGTTTATTAGGCCGTGTACAAGCACATTTATAATAGAATAATTATAAAAATATACTAAAAAGAGGCTATTTGATAGCCTCTTTTTTTGTGACCATCTAAAATCACTATCTTTGTTCCTATTATGGCAAGTAGCATTAAAAATTTATCCGACTTTTCGCATATTCAGGTTGCGGATGCAAGTCCATTCAAATTTGCAATCGTTGTTGCACAATGGAATGCAGAAATCACAGGTGCATTATTGAATGGTGCAATTACAGGCTTAGAGAAGCATGGCGCTCAAGAAAAAAATATCCAAGTCATCGAGGTTCCTGGAAGTTTCGAATTAATTTCGGGAGCAGATCTTGTGTTCAGAAACCAGAATTTTGATGCTGTTATTTGTTTAGGCTGCGTCATTCAGGGTGAGACGAGACACTTTGATTTTATCTGCGATGCAGTTGCAAATGGCATTGCCAATGTAGGGCTCAAATACAATAAACCGGCCATTTTTGGTGTATTAACTACTGATAACCTTCAGCAAGCATTGGATCGTGCTGGTGGAAAACATGGCAACAAAGGTGAAGAAGCTGCTATTACAGCAATACAAATGGCTCATATTGCCAAAAAATTCTAGTTTGGTATTAATTTTGCCTACCATTCAATGATGAAAAGTATTACTGAGCACAGCTTATTACTCAGTTACTTATATTTTATACAAATCGATTAATAACATATTCAGTTATCTTATTAATCGATTTTTATTTTTTCACTGGAATAAATTGTTATTGAATTGTTTTGATTGTATTGTAAATCAGATGTACAACAATCGATAGTTTTATAGACAATGACGCAATGATGAAGTTTATCCCGATCAATTTTGATACGGCTTACTTGATGATTGTTTCTTAAAAAAATAGGATTATGAAAACATTATCGAATGTACTCTTGGTCGTTATGCTGACGTTATTCTGTCAGCTGGATCTAGTGGCGCAAGACGATAGTCTAAACAAGCAGATTTGGCAAAGTATTGGTGGCCAGGAAAAATGGGATTCTTTGCAATATTTGGCATTCTCAGCAAAGGGAAATACCATCTCCGACCAATTGTCAAAAGAAGAGCGAAAATTCTTGTTCAATCGCAGCACCGGAGCATGTCGATTTGACGGCTATAGCGCCACAGATCAGGTGACCTATCTGTTTAATTTTAAGAATCCAGGGGCCGATAAACTCTTTATTGAAGGGAATATAGCTGGAGATGGGCCAGAGCTAAAAAAGTCAATTAAAAACCAGCTATTTTCGGATCTCAATCTACTACTTTTACCCACCTTGATCGGACAGAAGAATGTGCAGCTAAAAAGTCAGAAGGAAAGTTTCAGCGCTGGACAAAAATTAACGATAGCAACTATCAGCTCGTCAGGCCCTATCTTTGGTTCAAAGATGGATGGTTTGCTTTACATTGATCAAAATACCGGTGAGATTGTACGTTACGAATACACAGATAAGGGCGAAAAAAACACTTATGAAGTGAGCAAATATAAGGAGATTGGCGATGGTATACGTTTACCTAGTTTCTTCAATTCGACAAGCAATGACCAAAAGAGTTGTATATTCTCCGCTATTTCGTCTTTTGTACAAGTAGAACAGAAAAAATTTACAGAACTATAATATGATTAACTGGATAGAATTAAATACAGAGGAACAGTTACAGGAGCTTTATCAATCTGATAAAGTTGCAGCCATCTTTAAACATAGCACGACTTGTGGTATCAGCAATATGGCTAAGCGCAGTCTTGAGCGTATGTCTGCGACGTCAGACCATGATTATGCAATCTATCTTTTAGATCTTTTGCGCTACCGTCCATTATCAAATGAGATTGCCCAACGTTGGAATGTAACACATCAATCCCCTCAGATACTGATTGTTGAAGGAAAAGAAAGTCTATATGATGCTTCCCATGGCGATATCCAATTTGATGAGATTGAACAATACCTGACGGCAATTTAAATAGTATAGGCCGTAATCGCTGTTCAATAAAAAATAGTTAACAAAATTTATCCCAAGGGGTTAATATGTTATATTGATCCCTTGGGATATATTATGATGATGAAAACAGCTGTGCTGGCTATTTATAAATTTCTACTGTTATCTTACCGTCTTTGGTCACGGTACCCCGGTACATCCCGGCAGTATTAAAAGGCATAGCAACATGTCCATTTTTATCCAGTGCGATCAGGCCGCCATTTCCGCCCATTTCACCAATCCGATCGATCACTTGCCGGCTCGCCTTATCAACATGTTCACCTTTGTATTCCATTAAAGCCGACACCGAATATGCAGCCACGGTGCGGATATAATATTCTCCCCATCCAGTACAGGAAACAGCACAGGTATTATTGTTCGCATACGTTCCAGCACCAATAATTGGCGAATCTCCGACACGTCCAAACTTCTTGTTTGTCATCCCTCCTGTAGATGTACCGGCGGCCAGGTTACCTGCTTTATCCAAAGCAACACAACCAACTGTACCAAATTTAGCATCCTTATTGATGATTCCTAAACGTGAGCTTTGTTTTTGATCGTGATCTAGTTGTGTTTGCGTACTGTCCTCCCTGTTCACTTTCTGCAAAGCATCCCAACGTGCTTTAGTCCAAAAATAAGAAGGATCTACGATGGTTAGCCCCACTTTTCTTGCAAATTCTTCGGCACCTTTCCCCACCATCATAACGTGCTCAGACTGTTCCATCACCGCTTTTGCTGCTGAGATTGGATTTTTGATCGTCGTCACTCCTGCAACTGCGCCCGCAGCCAAGGATTTACCATCCATAATGGAGGCATCCAGCTCGTTGCGTCCGTCATGTGTAAAAACCGCTCCTTTCCCTGCATTAAACAAAGGTGAGTCTTCCATCACATGGATAGCCGATTCGACGGCATCCAAACTGGATTTACCTTCTTGCAACTTTTGGTAGCCTATACGAAGTGCTTGCTCTAAGACAATCCGATAAGCTTGTTCCATCGAATCTGTCATATTCTTTTTCAAGATCGTCCCCGCTCCACCATGGATCGCCAAAACAAATCCGCCCTCTGTCACGTTTACAGATTTTTTATACGACTTACAGGAGATAGCCAACAGGGCTCCCGCAATTATCACAGCACTTATCTTGAGCTTATTCATCTTCTTTCTCCCACCATTCTGAAGATTGTAAATCATCTATCTCACGACGGTCTTTTTTCGTAGGACGCCCTGTACCGCGATCGCGTTTTAGGACAGGAGCATGAAATACGGATTTAAACCCTACCGTTTCTTCTACAGGCGTCTGATCTTCGTAGAATTGAACAGCAGTCTTGGCGTCAACACGACGGTCTAAAAGACCTGTCACCTGCACCACTTTTTTTTCAATTCCCTTTTGGATATGGTATACATCTCCGATCTTAACTTCATAAGAGGGTTTTATATTTTGGCCTTTGAGTTTTACTCGTCCAGCCTTACAGGCCTCTGTTGCCAAGGTTCTTGTCTTAAATAAGCGAATTGACCACAAATATTTATCAATTCTCAATTTTTCTGATGTTCCAGCCATATTTACAAAAATAATTATATTCAGAAACTATCGGGGCCCCTTCCAGGTAAATTAACATATTTCCGTTATAAATATATGCTTAAAGCACAAGGAGCCATGGATAAAGTTGCTTTTAACTGCAACTTTATCTAAGTTTGTACATCAAAATAAACTAATTCAAATAAGCAAACAAATAATATGGTAGAGCCACTTAAAAAATTGATTGAGGAAGCTTGGGAAGATAGACAATTATTGGAGTATAAAGAATATACAGAAGCGATCCGCGCTGTTATCATGAAGTTGGATAGCGGTGAAATCCGTGTGGCTGAGATGATCGGTACAAGATGGCATGTAAATGATTGGATAAAAAAAGCGGTCATCTTATATTTTCCAATCAATGATATGCGCGAAATGACTGCAGGTCCTTTTGTGTTTCATGATAAAATGAAATTAAAAACAGACTACAAGCACACAGGTGTACGTGTTGTACCTGGAGCTTCCGCTCGTTTAGGTGCATATTTGGCTAAAGGAGTGATTATGATGCCTTCTTACGTTAATATCGGTGCTTATGTAGACGAAGGTACCATGGTGGATACCTGGGCAACTGTTGGCTCTTGTGCGCAAATTGGGAAACATGTACACTTAAGTGGCGGCGTCGGAATTGGAGGTGTATTGGAGCCGGTACAAGCAGCCCCGGTTATTATTGAGGACAATGTTTTTATCGGTTCAAGAGCGATCGTAGTAGAAGGCATTCGTGTAGAAAAAGAGGCTGTATTAGGTGCCAATGTTGTATTGACAGCCTCAACAAAAATTATCGACGTTACGGGACCTGAACCTGTAGAATATAAAGGTTATGTACCTGCCCGCTCTGTTGTTATTCCGGGTTCTTACACCAAGAAATTTGCAGCGGGGGAATACCAAGTTCCTTGCGCTTTGATCATTGGTCAACGTAAAGAGTCTACAGACAAAAAGACTTCATTAAATGACGCACTACGTGATCATAATGTAGCTGTATAAAGTTAAAACTAGTATAAAGATAAGATGAGTGCATTCGTAGATCGTGAGGATTTGAATAAGGCCTTGGAGACGTTAAAAAACGGCGGATTAATTCTATACCCCACCGACACCATTTGGGGGATAGGCTGTGATGCCACCAATCCAGAAGCCGTGGAGAAAGTTTTCCAACTAAAAGGAAGAGATAAATCCAAAAGTCTGATCGTCCTTTTACACAACGACAATCAATTAGCGAGTTATGTCAATGAAATCCCGGATGTGGCTTATCAACTTATTGAATATACAGAAAAACCCTTGACAATTGTCTATTCGAATGCCAAAAATCTTGCGCCCAATGCAATTGCTGAGGACGGTTCAATTGGCATTCGAATTGTCAAACACCCTTTTTGTGAACAGCTTTTGCAACGGTTTCGCAAACCGATCATTTCAACTTCGGCAAATATCAGTGGTGAGCCAACGGCAAAAGATTTTGACGAAATATCGGATGCCATCAAGGATGGGGTAGACTATATTGTTACCTATGACAGAAACGTAACAACAGATGGGAAATCATCTACTGTCATGAAGCTGGACCCTAGTGGTAAATTTGAATTTATTAGAAAATAGCATGAAAAAGATCGTTTTATTTTTTGCATTAGCCTTTGCTGTTACCAATATATCTTTGGCACAGCAAAAGGATATTCCCGGCGCCAAACCTGGTGTAAAATATGGGAAAGAAATCTCTGCGTCCAATGCGATTTCAGTAGCAAAGCTTGAAAAAGAACTTACGCAAAAGAACGCATTCAACGGAAAGGTAGCCGGTAAGGTCGTTGAGGTATGTAAGAAAAAAGGCTGTTTCATGACGTTGCAACGGGAAGGTGAAGAGCCTATTACCGTTCGTTTTAAGGACTATGGTTTCTTCATGCCAGCAGACATTGTCGGTAAAACGGTTGTTGTCGAGGGTATTGCGAAGAAAAAAGAAGTTTCCGTAGCGTCGTTACAACATGCGGCAAAGGATCTGGGTAAATCACAGGCTGAAATAGATCAGATTACTCAACCTAAAAAAGATATTAGCATTATTGCCGACGGCGTTTTGGTTGTCAAATAAGCCCTTCTCACCAAGCCTAGCATTGTTCTGATGAAAATATTCCAGCCTTCACCCTGTCATTCCATACTGGTCGATGGTACCTTAATGGCTTTCGAAAAGCCCATTATTATGGGGATACTCAATGTGACTCCAGATTCATTTTATGATGGTGGCGACAATACAACCGTCGAACTTGCGGTAGAGAAAGCCAAGAAGCTATTGCTTGAAGGTGCTCAAATCCTTGATATTGGCGCCTATTCCTCACGTCCAGGTGCTCCATTGATTTCATCACAGGAGGAAATGGATCGAGCTCTTCCTGCTATTCGGGCGATTAAAACTGCATTTCCTGACGCAATTTTATCAATAGATACCTTTAGGGCAGACGTTGCCGCTGCGGCAATCGATGCGGGAGTGCACATCATAAATGATGTTTCGGGAGGTACACTCGACGATAACATGTTCGCCACGGTAGCAAAATATCAAGTTCCGTATATTCTCATGCATATGCGCGGTATTCCCGAAAATATGCAGGAAAAAACCGATTACAACGATATTGTAACTGACGTAGCCACCTTTTTAGGTGACCGCATTGCGACGCTAAGAAGTATGGGGGTGAAAGATATTATTCTTGATCCGGGATTTGGTTTTGCAAAGACAGTGGAACAAAACTATGAGTTACTCTATCGTGTCAATGAACTTCATTACTTTGAATTACCAATTTTGGGCGGAATATCCCGTAAATCCATGATTTATAAAAAAATCGGAATCACTGCCCAGGAAGCTTTAAACGGCACCACTGCTTTAAATACGCTACTTCTCGAAAGAGGTGTACAAATTCTCCGCGTACATGATGTAAAGGAAACGAAGCAATTGGTTGATCTCTTCTATTCGTAAATCAGCATTATTTGCCTACAAATTTCGGATCACTTAATGTTTTAATAAAAGCGATGATCGCTTCCTTTTCTTCTTCTGTCATAGGAATTCTTTTTCCATTTTCTTTCAAAATCGGATCAAGGTTAGCTGCATCCAAAACACCCTTGTCGAAATAATCCAGCACAGATTTCAACGTTGGGAACTGCCCAAAACTTCCATAAGGCGCTGTATACTCCGCATTTCTTAAAGAAGGTACCCGAAAAGCCATATAGTCTGTATCAATACCTGTGATACGTGCTCGCCCGGCCTCATCTGGATGTTTGTTTAACGGAAACCCGACATTTCTAAAACTCTGATCGGTAAATAATTCTGATGCATGGCAGCTTTCACATTTCAATTTAAACAGCTGATACCCCCGTTCTTCCTCAATAGTGAATTGCTCCCCTTCACCTCGTTTTACCTTGTCATATTTACTGTCGGCTGAAATTAGGGTATACTCATATTGTCCAATGCTTTTATAAATTCGTTCAGGTGTAATATTCTCATCGCCAAAAGCCTTCTTGAACAATACTTTGTAGTCAAAATCCCCATTAATTTTGCCGATAACCTCCAAGATAGAAGAGTTCATCTCTTCATGCGTGATAATTGGAACTAAAGGTTGCTTTTCCAGTTCGAGTATATTGCCATCCCAATTATAAAATTTCATAAAAGCCAAATTCTGCAAAGGCGGCGTATTCCGAAATCCAACACGATCATCTATCCCTACCGCCTGCATTTTTCCATCGGAAAAAGCCAATGCGGGGTTATGGCAACTGGCACATGATATCGTATTATTTCCACTGAATCTTTTCTCATGAAACAGCTTTCCCCCCAATTCAACACCATATTTTGTTGGCTTATTGCTCTTAAACGCATTGTTTAGACTCGGAAAATCCGCAGGAATGTTGAAAGTGACTATAGGGTTATCTTCCAGCTTAGAATCAACAATATCATCCCTACTACAGGATAAAGCAATCACTATAATGGTCAGGATTAAGATGACTTTTTTCATCCTATTAATTTTATCAAGGGTTGATGAATATTCAAAATGTACACAATAGTCTGATGCAGAAAGCATCCGTTCGCTTTTATGCCTAATGTGTTTTCCATAAATGGCTACAATCGCATTCCAGATCATAGCCATTTACATCATATTTAGTTAGAAACACCTTCAACAGTGAACATCCCTGCTGTATCGCTGCTTCCGTTGCCGCCAAGATTATCAACAAACTTCACCATTTCCACTGCTGAATGAATACTAGGTGTAGCATTATTGGCCCCCAAGGTGATGGTATTCGTTTTACCGCTTAGGAGCTTATCGAAATCTGCCCTGATGTTAATCTGTGGTATACTTTTTCCAACAGTAACTATGGAAGGTAAATTCAAGGTAATGTCCCGGTAAGCATCTACGCCCTGTTTATAAGTGGATTCATCGCCGTTTGTACCGTTGACCGTACTCCCTGTGTGAATAGACAACTCTTTATGATCAACACCATAAAAGCCCTCCAATTTCGTAAATCGGTAACCTGTCCCCCATTCCCAATGCATTTTAGTATCATTTGCTCCTGCTGTTGCATAGAAAACTGGGAATCTCAGTTGATCCAGCGTATTTATTTCCTGTTTTACCCCCAAACCGAATTTGATCTGTTTATACTCGCCAACAGGTATATTACTCAGTACATAATTTAAAGTTGCTGCTTTCGCCTGATCAATTACTGTAGCCCCTTTATCCAGGTCATTTACATTATAAGGGATCTCAGACCCGTCGGCTTTAATAAGTCTGATATTGCTAATTACATACTTTAGCTCAGAAAACTGATACAGTTGTCCGCTGGCGGATGTATTTGTCGTGGCAGCTGGGGAATCTGCACTTACCCAGCACAATTGTTGTATTTTTAAATGTATTGTTGAAATGTAAGTTAACACTGTTAGCGACGTCTTCACTTTTGCTACAAGAAACCATAACCAAAGAGATCATCAGGAGTTTAATTGCATTGTTTTTCATTTTATTTTTAAGTTCTAAGGTATTTAAAAATTGATTTTTAAGGATGTAAAGATATTCCTACCCATGCGTGGTATATTTCCCCAATCCGCATAGGTACTATAGTATTCATTGAAAAGGTTCTCCGCACCGACCTGAAACGCGGCATTTAATTTCCCAATATTGAAGTTATAATCTGCCGAAACATTCCAAATCTTATAGGATGCAGTTTGGTCCTCTCCGTATTCAGGACTAAAATTGACTTGACTAAAGTCCCCGTTCATTGAAGTTTGCACGCCGATCATTTTGTATCGGTAATGCACTGATGTTTGATAACTTAAGGGACGTATAAAGGGCAGGTTTCCGCCCATATTGTCTTGCCCTCTGGCATAGGTAAGTATAGCTTTCCAATCTAGACCTGGCAAAATTTGATATTGCGCATTGAGTGCCAGATTAAACAGCGTCGCATGATCTAAAGAGGTATAGCCTTTTACGCCTACCGATTGATAGTTCATGGGGCTACCCAAACTCAAAATCCGGCCAATAATGTAGTCTTGTATAAAGAAATAATTGGCCTTGGCCCCAATGCTTAGCTTTCCGGTCTTAAATCCGGCACTGGCATTGGCTTCATAAGAAACTTCATTTTTTAAATTTGGATTTCCGATATAGTCATAACGATCGAAACTGTTATAGATGTAGTAACCATACGCTTCCGAAACAGAAGGAGCACGATGCCCAAACCCTGTTCCTAGAGAAAAGTCAAACTGACCAATATTTAACTGATAGCTAGCATGTAGGCTCGGCAGAATTCTATTTTTCTTCTGTGGAGAACCCGGATGGAAGATCCAGTTGAATTCAACGTATTTCGAATAGTTATAGTTCAAACCCAATGAACCCCCAAAGACAAGTCTACTGATATCAGAAAGATCTAACGAGTTATTAATGGCTACACTCGCGAATCGTGTGGTCACCCATGGCCAGCTATAGGCAAACATGGTCTGTTTGGATCGATCTTGCGGATACATACGCATCTCAGCTATCGATAGATTATCGTAAGCATTTACCTGTATTTCCGAAGAATAACGATCTTTCTGCAGATTAATTTTAGATAAAAGACCGTAGGTCGTACTCCAGCCTGGCATATCCATATGGACCAAATTCTCCGGACGGGTTGTATCATCCATATAGTGCTCAACAGCATTAAAATAAACTTTGGTGTCCCATACTTTTACCAAGCCCTCTTCAAACAACTGTTTGTATGTAGCGGAAGTGATGATCGCTCTGGATAAGGATAGGTCCATTGGTAAAGCTGGAAATCCCACATCTTTTGCCCGATCAAAAATAGCATCCACCCTAACGGCAGAGAGCGGACTTGTTTTATAGGCCAAGCCCAAAGACGCATTGAATTTATTATATTGCGAATGCCGTACTTCATCGTCATTTCCATCATAATAATTTCCAGCCTTCCGGAAGGCAATACTTCCATCTGCCACAAATTTGTCGCTCGAGTAATATAAATTTCCAAGATTGAACGTCTGCTTATTATTGAATTCAAAACCTGTCTGATAGGCTCCGCCAATTTTTTTCTGCAGCCCAAACGAGGTATTCCTTCTTTTTAGATCTATACTGCCCGCGACCGTAGCGCCATGCAGATTACCCTCCTGCCCCGATTTAATATCGATGGCAGCAAGATTATTACTTTCTACATAAGAGGTTATCGGGTCCATTTTATCCGTACATGCTCCAAAGACATGCATCCCGTCGATCGTAATTATCGAACGCTCGCTACTCATATTATTGAGTAGGGGTTCCCAAGCGTAGGCACCACGTTTGATGAAGCTGATATTACTTGCAGAAGCCAAATATTCATCCACGGAGACTGTCATCTTTAGATCGTTTTCGATCCTCCTTTTAGTAGCTGCGGTGACTGTAACCTCCGCTAGACGTCTCGTGGTATCGCGCGTAATAGGATTGTTTTGTCCGTGTACGTTCCATCCCAAAGACAACATAAAGAGCATAACACTTATTTTCTTCATAGCCTCTAAAATAGAATGTCGATGTATAACTCACTTTTACGCCCTTCTACCCCAGGTGTAAAGTCTTTGGGTACCTCAGTTCCTGCTATTACCCTTCCATTTTGGTTGACCAAAATAAAATTCAACGTCCAGTTGCCTGTCATGGTGTAATTGACAACACCTTGGTACAATCCGTTGGCCTGTTGGACCAAGTCCTTATTATTGGGGGAAGAATGGTTACCCATCGAAGGTTCTGGCATACGCGGATCTAACTGCAAGGTGTATCCGTTGACTCTTGTATAAGACAATTGCGCAGTGTCTAATTTATAAATACCTGCGACCAGTTTATTTTCAGCAACATTTGGTTTCCAAGGAGCAATCAAGGCGATTAAATAGTGTTCGCCATCTTTCCCGGTAAAGGTGGTTATATTACGATTTTTATTGGTCTGCGGCATTACAGTTACATGCTGTGCAGCAGAGAAAGTCTGATCGCCAATTTTAAAATCGATTTCCAAACTCCAGTTTGCTGCTGCAGAACTTTCATCTGTAAACACACTGTAACCCGAAAAGTAGCTCCCATCCAACGTATGGTCCATTACGGACTGGTTTGGACAAACAATTTTCATTCCTTGCATATTGGTTTGGATGGGCAGCAATTTGACTGCGGAAACGGCTACAGGTTCATTATTTTGCTGCTTATTGATTTTCACGCGGATATCATTATAACCGCGGTACAATACCCCGCCCGGGGCTTCAATATGAATATTGTACCCTGAAGAAATAAGGCTTGTAACCTCTTTAAACTCCATATTCTCTTCAACAGTATTTCCTCGTTCGGCCTCATAGTCTGTTTTCGCCTTGGTACAGCCGACTACAAGAAGACCTATAATCGCGATATAAAAACCCGCTTTTTTTATAAATAAATCTCTCATCTATAATATTTCATGTATAAGGAAGCTTTCCGATTTACTTCGTGAACTCGCAAGCCCGGTTTAAATAAATCATGCTGGCATCCTATATGACAAATGGATATATTTTTGTAGCGAAATAAAATCATCCTGTTGATTTTAAGTAGATTACTAACCACGATCAACATTATAATGATTCAGAGCCACATCGCAATGTAGTCCAAATAACCATATTGGTTTCTTTGAAATAAATACTGAATAAGTAGTTTAATCGGAAGATTGATTACTTTGACAAGACATCGCTAAACGCATTTTGACAACGCAATTCTAAAGCGATGCTAGCGTTAGCATACACTGTAAATCATCATCAGCGATCGATTACTTATTCAAATAAATTACTAGCTGGATTTAAACCAAAGGGGGATGAAATATTGTAAAGATGGGATTATAGGAATAATCTTCTTTATATACTGGAAGCAGGCGCTCCACAGTGTCTTCATAAAGAGCCGTGTTTTTAAACGTAAAATCTTGCGTATTATTTATAAAAACAACATCAATGATACGTAATTCAAGATTTTTTTGTTCCTTTTCCTCATGTTCGCGCATTTTCTTCATCAAAATACACTGGCCTCGACAGGCAAGCGCATTATCGTTAAAACGATTGATACATTCGTAACGTGCGATATAATCTCGATTCAACTCGAAGACTGTCCATAGCCATACCGTTGAGAAGCTCTGCAGGAGCATCAAGGGTAATAGAATCCATATAAACAGTCTGATTTTCATTCGAATATTTTATTCTCAATAGCAGCTTACATCAGGAAGATTACTTCATTATCTTGTAAACTGGCCAACTCATGATAATCTGTGTGAGTTTGGGCAAATATAACAAATGAATCTTGGAATAAACAAATGCTATTTAAAAGAAAAAGTCCTAGGAAGACTACTACCTAGGACTTATAAGACTCAATTATAATTATTTTGTTGCAATCGTCAAGACAGCTTTCTTATTGCCTGCAGCTAAATCCAATGTAAAAACATAGGTTTTACCGGTCTCTAATACTTTAGCGGTTTTGATGCCAAGATTGCCCGAGTCGCGTCCATTCTTTCCATCCCCCACAAAAACGATATCACTTGTCGTTGTCAGGTCTGTGCCACCAAATTCACCGCCCCATCCTTTTTGATGGAAAAATTTGAAATTGATGTTATCAGAATTTATAGACTCTCCTGCCTTAACAGTTATCTGGTATTTCTTGTTGCCTAGCGGCACCAGACAAAGCGCTTTATCTGTGTTCCAGCCTACCTGATTACTGGATACCTTAGGTTTTCCGATTCCTTCACCAATAATCCAAACCGCCCCACTTCCGTCATCTTGTAATTTTGCTAAATCATTACCTGTCATCGCTTCAACCACAAAATATTTTAAGGTAAAGTCCGCAGTAACGCGATACTTACCGTTCATTCCGTTGAAAGCGATTGATCCGTCAGGAGCTTGTGTAAAATAGTCCGGATCAATCCACCAATTCTTCAGATCTTCTATTCCGTCAATAACCACCTTCTCGCCTTTTACCATATTCAACTCTGCCTTAAAGTGCTCATCATCAAGGCGACTGAATACCGTTCCATTAATGGCATAAGCAATAATAAACGGTGAAGCTTGATAAGTTGAGGTATTAAATGCGATGCTATAGGTTCCAGAAGTTGAATTTGAAAATGGGATTTCAGCCGTAGACCCTAGGTTTATAACATTATTGACCCAACCAAAATTCATCAGATTGCCTTGTGCGCCCACTTTTGGTGCTTGAATATAGCCCTTTACCGAAAATGGAAAATTCTCTTTTGCCGCATATTGATTACGCCCTACCCTTTCCATGCGATAGGACTTAGATGCTGTGACTAAAGTTAAATATGGAAAGTCGGGTCTGCTCAGATTAATATCAAAAGATTGTTCCGTTATTTTTTGGCTAATATTCTGTAAGACAAACTTAAGGGTTGCTTTTCCATCGGGAATATCTTTCAGGAACGGAACATAAATTTTTCCAGTATAATCTCCATTTTGTTTGGTACGAATGACGGTTTCTGTTACCTTGTCGTCTGTAAAATACAATTGTGCTTTAACCGTAGACAGCGCTACTTCACTATCCGACACGTGCAGCTGAAATTCGAGACTGTCCCCAAAGTTTGCGGCTGAAATAGGTGATTTCAATTCGATTTTAGGATCCCCTATTTGATAGGTATATTTTTCATCCTTTTTACAGGAACTGACTGCGGTAATTGCAGCAGTTCCCAATAGTATATTGATGAGATATCTTTTCATTTGTTCATAATTTATGCGCTATCCATGTGATAGCGCTTAAGGTTTATCATCCTCCAATTAATAGGTCCAGCGGTAAGAAACAACCGACTTAGCTGGTACATCATAGCTAAAATGATGTTTACCATCTGCCAAGGTAATTTTACGACTATCGCCCGATTCGTTTAACAGAACAACAGCATAGGTTCCGTCTGTATTTTGGAATGCAGTATAAACCAACCCTTCCGCTGTATATCCAGAAGCGCCAATCCGTGTGGCCCCTGATTTGACCACTGAGGAAAGATGACCAACAATATAATAGTGCGAATTACGTGTTATATTCTTATAATTTGCCTTACTGATATCCACGGCGCCATAACATGTCTGACAGCCACCTTCGCGATTTGGCCCTTTGTCGGTATCAAGCATCAGGTTCCATACAATGACGCCCTTGCTCCAATTGTTGACGGTGCCCAATGCAACTTCACGCATATCCTCCATCAAACGTTTTTCAAGATTGCGTCCATCATTCCATTCCCCAATAGATGTTTCTGTAAATACCAGTTCCTTATCTGGGCGTTGATTATGAATATCGATAAGTTCAGCCTTATCCCCACCATAATTATGGTACGCCGCTCCGGCGAAGAATGAAGCCGCTCCGGCATCGTTATAGATCTTTACAGGGTAATCAGCCTGATCAGCAATGTTATCATAGTTATAATTATGATCAAATGCATAGATCTTTGTTGATAAGTTAGCCGCTTTTAACTGTGGGCCTAGCGCTTGTTTGACAAAAGCTTGTTGCTCTTGCCATGACATATAAAGCGAAGCGGAATTCTTTCTGTTCAATGGTTCATTTTGAACAGTAATCGAATAAATATGAATGCCTTCTTTCTTCATTGCTTGGATCCATTGAACGAAATACCAACCATAGTCCTGATAATACTTTGGATTTAACTGACCACTGGTCCACGAATCAAAGGGCTTTAAATCAGTTAAGTTGTTAACTTTCATCCATTTCGGTGGAGTCCATGGGGAGCCCATGATTTTTATGGATGGATTGATGGCAAGTATTTCTTTCAGCACTGGAATGATATATTGTGTTTCTTCCGACTGTAGTCCAAAATTTTCCTTTCCTTCCTTATCCCAGCAGGTATATTCACTCAAAGAGAAGTCGGAACATCCAATAGCAATACGGATGTAATTCATTCCCATTCCATCTTTATCTGAGAAAGTCTCCGTAAGAAATTTTGTTCGATCTTCCTTACTCATCTTCATCAGATTATAGCAGGTAGACCCTGTAACTGCTGCACCGAAGCCGTCCATTGTCTGAAATTTCTTAGCTGGATCTAGCGTAATTGTATTGGGCGACATGTTAAATTTGGAACTGAAATCAACAAAGCGTTTTCCAAAATCCAAAGACCGACTGCCTGTCGTCGTATAAATGGTAACATCACCACTTTTTTTAATTTCATCACCTTGTGAAGGTATATAGCTGTCACGGTTACAAGATGTTGCCGTCACTAGACAGGACAACAAGAATGTATATATCATAGTTTTTTTATTATTGCGTTTCATCTGTTAATAAATTTTTCGCCATCCATCAAATGAGGATTTCCGTTGTTAAATCAGTTAATACCCCGGATTCTGAACTAGATTAGGATTCTGATCAATTTTTGGTTGCGGAATTGGTAAACGGTAAGAGTTCTTCGTGAAGGGATACACCTGTGCCTTTCTTCCAGCATCTTTAGCATAAACAGCATTCATGACAGATTCCACCTTATCTAAGCGCACGAGATCAAACCATCGTTGTCCTTCGAAGGCCAATTCAAGACGACGTTCTTTCAAATAAGCGTCTAATAAAGCATCCTTATTTGAACGTACGGCAGCGGATATTTTAGGCAATTTAGCACGGGTGCGAATTTTGTCAATAATGTCTGCCGCTCCAGATAGATCTGATCCCTGCTGAATTAATGCTTCCGCTTTTAACAATAAAAGGTCTGCGTAACGAAGCTTGACAATACTATTAAATGCAGAACGTAATTTAAACATGAATGGATAATGGTTTGACGGATAATAGTTGCTCCAAGTAGTGGAATAATAAACAATAGATTGCCCCAAACGAACCTGGTCCCCTTCATTCGTATACGCTTGAATCAAGTCCCGAGATGGGGTTATCCATTTGGCCCATGTGAAGTTATTATCATAATTGGACAAATCCCTTCCAAACATCCAAGTCGCCCAATTACCTCCACCCGAAGTAAACTGTGCTTCCAAAATCGATTCTTTCGTATTCCGCTGTGCAAGATCTGTGTTGCTTGCATTCATTGCATATAGATCTGAGTAATTGGTATTCAGATCAAATCCATCCGCAGCCAATGCGTCAACATATTGGATAACTTTAGCGTAATCGCGAATTGGTTTTTCGGCATAGATCTTTGCCAGCATCGCTCGTGCGACGGATTTGGTAAATAAAGTCTTATTCCCATTATTGTTGGCTGGTGCATCAGCCAATCCGTCCATCAAGTCTTTTTCGATCTGCTTATAGGCTTCTTCTTCTGTGGCTTGTTTTGGAAAATATTGCGGATAAACTTCATTGACATTGTCACCTGTAATATCGGGTGCAATTGTGGTAATGACAGGGATAGATCCGAATATACGGACCATATCAAACATCGCCAATGCTCTGAATAGTTTAGCTTGTGCCTTATACGTTCTAATATCCGTATCGCTCAACGATTTATCAGCAACACTATCAACGTAAATGATCAATCGATTTGCACGTCCAACATCTTCCAGATATCTTCCCCAATCCCGGTCAACAACCGAATTAGACCCTTCAATAGAATTATTTTCAAAAGGTACAACTTCCGCTCCCGTCGTTCCCGCATAGGAATTATCGGCATGGGAATCTCCGATTAGGAGCAGATCGAGATACCAATGTTCCTGCCGATCTTTCATTTGCTGATAAATCCCCGCCAAATAGGTCTCAACCTCAGCTCTATTCTTAAAAACAATCTGCGTTCCTGTCTCGGTCTTCCCTTGACTCACATCCGAATAATCTGAAAGTGGATCACGGTTCAAAGAGCAAGAAAATAAAAACAAAGAGCCGGATAGCAAAGAAAGAGCATTACTTATATATTTTTTCATGATACAGACAATTAAAACTCAATATTAAGACCTAAAACAAATGAACGATTCTGTGGATAGGTACCCCAATCTATACCTTGTATTCTCGAATCGGATCCGCCCGAATATTGGTTTACTTCCGGATCCATACCCGAATACTTAGTCAAGGTAAACAGATTGCTTACAGATAGATAAGGCTGAATTTTATGGATACCAATACGCTTCAGTCTCTCCGGAGAAATGGAATAGCCCAAGGAGACATTTTTCATCCGCAAATAACTACCATCTTCAACAAAATAGGTTGAATTCTTCATGTCAAACCCAGCTTTAGGAACATGGGTAATCTGTCCCGGTACCCGCCAACGATCCAATACAACTGTCGTTTGATTTCGACCATCATACATCCCTTCTGTTTCCATACGGCTGGCATTGAAGATGTCGTTTCCATAAGTTCCCTGAATGAATACGCTTAGATCGAAATTTTTCCAGGAGAAACTATTTGTCATACCATACACAAACTTTGGCAGGGGATTGCCGATATACGTACGGTCGCTTGACGAGATCTTGCCATCTCCGTTCAGGTCGCGATACATGAGCTCACCGGTTTCAGGGTTTACGCCATCTGAAATATAACCGAAGAATCCTGCAAGCGATCTTCCGGGCTCATTTTTCACCACAAAATCATTGACATAATCGTTCGTTTTGACATCATAATACACCTGTTGTAAGTCGAGCTGCTGAAGCTTATTTCTGTTGAAAGAGATATTAAAATCTGTGTTCCAAGTCAAGTTACCGGTCAGATTTTTCGAATTTACCGCAAATTCAAAACCATGATTATTCAACCTTCCACCATTTCTTTGGATTGTAGTTGCTTGCTGTCCTGCAGGCAAGCTCGCATTCATTAAAAGATTCTTGGTATCCTTGTTGTAGTAATCGGCGCTGATGCTGAGTCGATTATTCAACATCGTGACATCAAAACCGATACTGGTTGTGCTTGTCGTTTCCCAAGTTAAATCCTTCGCTCTTAAGATTGTTGGTTTATTGATATTTGGTACAGCATTGTCTTTTCCCTCAACAAACCATTGTTGACGTTGGATACCGCTCAATTGCAGGTAAGCATAATCGCCTAATCCGTATTGATTACCTGTCTGTCCCCATCCCCCCCGGATTTTTAAGTCGTTTATCCAGGTTACATCTTTCATAAAATCTTCAGCAGAGATTCTCCAAGCAGCCGATACCGATGGAAAATAGCCCCAGCGTCGTTCTGGACTTAGCTTGGAAGAACCATCGGCACGCATATTTGCGGTCAATAAATACTTGCCATCATAATTGTACATTGCGCGTGCGAAATAGGACATAATCCCCCAATTGGATGCTGTAGATCCTGTTCTATCCCAAGAGATCTTATTTGCAGCATTAAGTGTCTCAATGATTCCATTTGCATAGTTTGAACCATAGATATAGCTTCTGGAGTACTTAGAATCCGTCCATGACGAACCGCCCATTACTTCCAAATTATGCTTTCCGAAGCTCTTCGTGTACGTCAAGAAATTGTCCCACGTTAACACGGTATTTGTATTACGAATATCCGAAGCTTCCCCGAATTGATTTCTTCCCCACGCTGTCGTCCAAGGATCCAAAAAGGTGGTCATCACCCCGGATCTTCGATCTAATGAAAATGAAGTTTTCCATGTTAAGTTAGGCATAAAGGAAATCAATGCACTTCCTGTGGCAACAAGACGGTTTTCGCGGTTATTATTATTTCTTGTCCGGGCTAGGTTTTCCAAAGGACTGGTGATGTTGTTGATCCCATAAAAATTATTATAGAATCGATCTGGATTTGTTGGATCCCATACAGGGGCGTAAGTAGGTGTTGTGATTACAGATGTAACTACTCCACCACGGTTAGAACCCAATCCGGAGGTAATTCCATTATCATTGTTATCGGAATAATTGATATTCGCATTCACCTTTAGCCATTTTCGAACTTGGTTATCAATATTAGCACGAAAATTATATCGTCTAAAAAAGGATCCTTGTAATGTTCCTTTTTCGTTCAAGTACCCTCCACCTAAATAGTAACGAAGCTTCTCATTACCATCCGAGATGGATATTTGATGATTTTGTTGAATACCTGTCTTGTAGGTTTCTTTGAACCAATCCGTTTGATCCAACAATCCCTCCGGCAGATTGATCATACCTATTTCATCCTGTAAGTCTTTGTATTGACTGGTATTTAAAACTTTAACCGTGTTATTGACAACATTGGCCGTCCACTGTGTTCCAAGCGTAATTTTTGCTTCGCCGGCTTTTCCTGATTTTGTCGTAACCAAGATGACACCGTTTGAACCACGCGAGCCGTAGATCGCTGCCGATGAGGCGTCCTTTAGAATTTGAATGTCCGTGATGTCATTGGGAGACAAGAACTTAATATCTTCCACAGGAACTCCATCAACAACATATAAAGGAGTGGTATTACTATTAAAAGACGTTATCCCCCGAATTTGTATCTGAGGTGCTGCACCAGGCTGGCCACTCGGTTGAATAACAGTGACGCCGGCAGCCTTACCTTGAATGGCTTGTCCAAAATTAGTCACAGGTCGCTTTTCAAGGTCTTTCGTGGAAACAGAAGAGATTGCAGTCGTGACATCTTTTCTTTTAACACTACCATAACCGATTACAATGACATCCTCCAGCATATTGGTTGATGAATTCAATTGGACGACCATGGTACTGTTGGCAGGTAATTCTTTGCTGTCGTAGCCAACAAACGTAAATTGGAGTATACTGCCGATGCTAGCAGAAATTTGAAAACGCCCATCTGCATTACTGGAGACTGCATTATTACTTCCTTTTTGTGTAATGGTTACTCCAGAGAGTGGTTTCTGATCTTGAGCATCCAAGATACGTCCACTGACTTGAACTCGGTCTTGGGCAAATACCAAATTCACCAAAGTAAACAAGAAAGCTAGCCCCATTGAAAAGGCAACTTTTCGTGTAAAGTAAATCATATGAAATAAAAAAATTGGTTATTGTTTAATCTTTTGGTTATTCCAAAATGGCAATGAGTTTCCCCTGCTTCATTGCTCAAAACAAAACTAAGATCACCAAGACGGAGAAAAAAGAGCTAGTACTGAAAAAGTACCAGAAAAAAAATGCAAACAGCTAACATAAAGATTATTACAAATTAAATACAGCATTAAAAAGTACCTACAGGAGCGTACAATCGTCTTTAAAACAGCCAATTTTCGGGTATTACCCTACATTTTAGGCCCGGTCGATCACCGCAATCTGACACACAGCAGCTTCAAAAGCATCGCGGTTTCCCGCAGCCTTATTACGCACTTTTGTTCTATAATTATAAACTGTCCGAAGAGAATATCGAAGGAAACTTGCAATCTTCACAGAATCATCGATCCCTAATCGAATCAATGCGAAAATCCGAAGTTCAGTATTTAACAATTCAGTTTTTTTGGGATAGATTTTCTCGTCCTCCTGAAGTAAGGCATTGAATTCATCAACAAAGGTTGGATATAGATTTAAAAAGATACGGTCAAAATTAACATAGAGTTGCTGCACCTCTCTTTCTTCCATTTGCGTTGACTTTAACTGTTCGCGTAAGGCATCCCACTGCTGATTCGTCGCTTTTTTCAACAGTGCTTTTCTGATATCTTCCATTTTATCGATATAACTCGAACACATATCAAAGAATTGCGCAATATATTCTTCTTTAATATGATTGGATTCAGATAATTTAAGGTTAGTCTGGTTTATTTCATCATTCAATGATCGAAGTTGTTGGTTTGTAGCCGATAATTCCGATCGTATCCTTCTCAAATGTTGCACTTGTCTATAAATAATGAAAAGTCCAATGATTACACCAATCAATAAAATACTGACGATAATGACCAAGCCTACCAGTTGCCGATTTTGGCTACTGATTTTCTGCTGATAGGCGGCATTGATTATAGGATAAGAAGAGGTACCTTCAATAATGCGATACCGCACTTTACATAACATCGCATCGTCTATGGCTTTTTCAATAAACTGAAAAGCGCGATCGAAATCCTGTTGGTCGTAATACGTTAGCGCCAGATCATGAAAAGATGCGTTGTCGCGATTAGCCATTTCAATATCTGCACTGGCTGATATGGAAAGATAGTAAATTTGACTTTTTGTATCCTTTTCATATTTGTAAATGAGCCCCATAAAATAGGCTATCAGCGCGCGCTGCTCAATATCCTTTTTGTTCTCATTCCAGAGGACCAACAATTGCTTTTTAGCATCCTCACGATTACCATTAAAAAGTGTTTTTATAGCAATGGTTGTACGATACTCCAAGGAAGACTTTGGTAGTACAGTTAACAGAGAATCACGATACTTTTCACTTGCCTGGTAATATTCCGATCGATTATTGCTCTGACCGTAATGACTATAAAAGGAGCTGTAGGTATCGTAATATTTCGCCAAGAGATCCCGGCCAAGATGAGCGGGCTCAACTTGCTTTAACAATTGTGAAGCTTCTATATACCGTCCAATGGTGGAATACACCCAGGCCAAATCGAGATGAATAACCGCCTGTAAGGAGTCATTATTCGGTGGAGCGAGCTTTTGACACAGTAAAATATAAGTAAGTGCTGCGTCAGAATCAAACTTCTTATAATTTTCAAAGATTTCGTAGTTCTTCTTCAAAAATTGAACAGGATTACTTTCTAATGCTTTGGCCTCCTGTTTTAATTTCTCCAATTTATCTTCACGGTTCTTGATGTAAATTTTCTGATTTTCCATCAAATATTCCAATCGTTGCAAAACCCGGGTACTATCGGAATCTACTTGCGCAGATAGGTAAAGACTAAAATGAGCAAAAAGAATAAAAAGAAAAATGCGCTGCAACATAATAAACTCGGTTCAACATCGTGTAGACTAAACTACATAAAAATAACAACAAAAAAGAGGACGTCTCCCGACGGCCTCTTCCCCCGACCCAGTTAAGGGTCCAAGAATTAACAAGTTAATTCTTTATCGCATGAAAAATAGTTTTCTTTTTAATGTATGGCAACCTATTGCCAACCTCCTCCCAAGGCTTTGTATAGTAGAATCTGGTTTAACGTGTTTTCTTTCTCCAATTCTACTTTTCCGATTTGGGCTTCCAGCGACTCCTTCTGGGCTGTAACGACGTCCAAAGAGGTCACCCGTCCAGCAATAAATAGTTCCTGTGCGGCCTCGATAGAGAGCTTTAATGCTTGAACATGCTCATCGACAAAACCACGTCGTCTGCCTATTGCCTCTTGCGTCATAATCACATTAGAAACCTCATTATAAGCATTCAGAACCATTTTTTCATAATCCAAAAAAGCAATCCCATAGTCCGCTTTTGCAATCTCGTACTGCGTTTTCAGTTGCCTTTGGTTAAATATCGGAAGCGTAATACCGCCAAATAAGTTATAAGCAATAGATTTATCCAAATTAAATAACTTGTTAAAGCTAAAGCTCTGCAATCCGATAAATGGACTTATTGCTACAGAAGGCAGAAAAGCCAAACGTGATGCTTCCTGATTATTCGAAGAGGCAATCACTTTCAAATAAGCAGCCTTGATATCGGGACGTTGGTTGACAAGATCATCCGGTGTACCAAAATGCATTGCATGATATAAATCCGCATTTTCAGCATATGTACTTCGTACAATAGGTTGATAAAAACGTCCTAATAAACCGTTTATATGGTGTTCCCAAAGTGCTATCTCTTGGATCAATTGTTCTTTAGCAGCTTTAGAATTGGCCAAAAGCGCTTTAAACTGTTGTACAGAAAGCTCAGTCGCATAACCAGCATCTTTTTTTACTTCAACAACTTCCAGTGCATTCTTATGCAATTCAATATTCCGATTATATACTTTTATCTTTTGATCCAAAGCAATTAGTTCATAATAAGCTGTTGCAATATTAGAGACTAATTCCGTTTCCAAGAGACGCTTTCCCTCCTGCTCTGCTAGGAAGCTAAAATAAGCAGCTTGTTTTTGGCTCTTTAACTTTCCCCAAAGATCAATCTCCCAAGATGAACGAAGTCCGATAAAATAATCTGGGATAAATGGTTCGGGTAATTTTTCATCATTTTTCAAATTCTCCGAGAAATTTGAATCGTAATTACCGATCCCTGACTCAGTATAGTGGCCATACTTCCGTATTCCTCCTTCTACTGTGGCCTCGACCCTAGGACCTAAAGCGGCTTTCCGTTGCTTAAAATAAGCTTGCGCAGATTCCAAACGTAGGATGGATTGACGAATATCCAAATTGTTCTGCAACGCCGAATCAATTAAGGAAACCAACTGCGAATCTTTAAAAATTTCCTTCCAAGGCCGGCTTCCCACATTTAAACTATCTGGCGAAAGATGTTTAGAAAAGGAATTCGGTACGTTTACTTTCTCCGGTTGGAGAGCTTTTTTGGGAACCGAACAACTTCCAAATAAAATAAGTGCGGCAATAACCAAAGAGGCTTGTTTCACAACTTGTTTCTTATTCTCTTTTTTTGAAAATAAGATCACTAAGCCTGGGATGACAATTACCCCCAGTATGGTTCCAATGAGCATTCCACCCACAGCAGCAGTACCGATACTTCGATTACCCAATGCTCCCGCTCCACTGGCCATCATCAAGGGTATCAAACCTGCAATAAAAGCAAAGGAAGTCATTAATATCGGGCGTAAGCGGGCAACTGCTCCTTCGATCGAAGCTGTCACGATATCCATTCCTTGCTTATATTTCAAATTGGCATATTCCACAATCAGAATCGCATTTTTACCTAACAAACCAATCAGCATGACCAATGCGACCTGCGCGTAGATATTGTTTTCCAATCCAAAGACCTTCAAGAAAATGAAAGCACCAAAGATCCCCGCCGGAAGACAGAGCAGAACTGGTAACGGCAATAAGAAGCTTTCGTACTGTGCACATAACAACAGATAAACAAACAGAAGACAAAGTGCGAAAATATACAAAGCCTGATTTCCAGAGATTTTCTGTTCCCGAGTCATACCAGACCATTCGATACTATAACCTTGAGGAAGAGATGACGCTATTTTTTCCACTTCTTCGATCGCTTGTCCAGAACTAAAGCCTGCTGAGGATTGTCCTGTAATCATGGCCGAACTAAACATATTGTAACGGGTAATTTGTTCAGGACCATAAATTCTTTCCATCGAAATAAAGGCATTGTATGGTACCATCTCACCCGTCTCATTCTTCACATATAAACGTAATACATCTTCTGGTCTTTGGCGATATTCGGGACCAGCCTGTACCATGACCTTATACATCTGTCCGTAACGGATGAAATTTGTCGCATAAAGACTTCCCATTAAGGTCTGCAGCGTATTCATGGCATTCTCCACCGATATTCCTTTTTTTGCAGCCATATCGTAGTCCACCTTCAGCATATACTGTGGAAAGTTCACATCAAAACTGGAGTTGATATCCTGAAGAACATCACTTTTTTCCATATCGTCCATAAACTTCTGCAGCACTTCGGCCGTCTTATTGAGATCTTCATTACCACTACGGTCCAATAGACGTAGTTCAAAACCTGATGAGTTACCAAAGCCTGGAACTGTTGGTGGAGGAAAGAAATCAATTTCCGCATCGGCAAAGTCCTTGGTTCTCTCGCGTAAATCTTTAATGACATCATCTACTGTCTGATCTCGCTCTTTCCAGGGCTTCAGATTGATCATCCCCATCCCGTAGGAAGCGCCGGACACTTCGGTAATAATACTATATCCCGATAATGTAGAAACGGTTTCCACAATATCAAGCTGACGTGATACAGAGTCAATTTTATCCAAAACACGTTCGGTACGGTCCACCGTTGCTCCAGGAGGTGTGGTTACAGCGACATAAATCATTCCCTGATCCTCGGTTGGAATAAAGCCCGAAGGTAAGATCGCGCTACTTCCCCAGGTGGCGACAAAGAAAACGCCAAGTAAAAGCAAGGTCAATCCGCGCCGTGCACTTGTTTTTACCAAAATCCCCTTGTAACCAAAGGCTGTCTTATCATAAACTGCGTTGAATTTTTTAAAGAAACGATCGAGCCAATTATTCGATGGTTTGCGATCGTGAGGCGATTTCAAGAAAAGCGCACATAAAGCGGGTGTCAATGTCAACGCGTTGATACCTGAAATAACAATGGCAGCCGCGAGCGTCAATGAAAATTGACGATAAAAAATCCCTACTGGCCCCGATAGAAAGGCAACCGGAACAAATACCGCAGACATGACAAGTGTAATAGCCACAACAGCGCCACCGACTTCTTTCATTGCTTCCAATGTAGCTTCCATAGGCTGCAAATGTTCTTCTTCCATCTTTGCGTATACAGCTTCGACGACCACAATACCATTATCGACCACAATACCTATTGCCAGTACCAGTGCAAATAAGGTCAGTAAGTTGATCGAGAAACCGAGCATCTGCATAAAAAATAAAGCCCCAATTAAACAGACCGGGACAGCCAAAATAGGAATAATAGTCGCCCTAAAATCCTGTAAAAAGATAAATACAACAATAAAAACCAAAAGAAAGGCTTCCAGTAAGGTCTTGATAACGGAAGAAATCGAAGCATCTAAGAAACGTGATACGTCATAGCCCATTGTATAGGTCATTCCGCTTGGAAATTGTGTCTGTTTCAATTCTGCCATGCGATCTTTCACACGTTGAATAACCTCCTGTGCATTTGACCCTGGTAATTGCTTCAACATAATGGAAGCTGAAGGCCGACCATCGGTTTTGGAAACCATTTCATAGTCCAACGAGCCAAATTCGACATCTGCAACGTCTTTAATACGGATAATGGAACCATTGGAATTCGCCCGAATAGGAATATTAGCATATTCCTCTATTTCGGTGAATTTACCAGGATAACGTAACACATATTGTTGCATATTGCGCATCTTATCCGAGCTAATCCCTGTTTGCCCCGGTGCAGCCTCAATATTCTGCTTTCGCAATGCTGCCACCACATCTTCGGTGGAAATATTATACGCTGCCATACGATCAGGTTTAACCCAAACACGCATAGCGTAATCCCGCATTCCCATAATCTGAGCGAGACCGACGCCTTCGATCCGTTTCAGTTCCTTTAGAATGTTGATATCTGCGAAATTGTAAATGAATCTTTCATCCGCAGTTTCATCATCGGTAAAAACATTCAGATACATCAGCATGGAGTTGACCTCTTTTTCGGTGGTTACCCCTGCTTTGATGACCTCTTCAGGGAGTTCATCCAATACCGTTGTTACCCTATTCTGTACGTTTACAGCCGCAATATCTGGATCTGTACCAACTTCAAAAAAGATTTGAATAACCGTGCTGCCGTTATTGGTAGACACTGAATTCATGTAAGTCATCCCAGCTACACCGTTGATTGCTTTTTCCAAAGGAATAGCGACAGCATTTGTACTCACCTCAGCATTGGCACCTGTATAATTGGCATTGACGACGACCGAAGGTGGTACAATGTCCGGAAATTGCGTGATGGGCAATGTAAATAAGGCCAACAACCCTAAAAGTGTAATAAACACCGAAATAACCAACGACAATATGGGTCGTTTTATAAATGTTTCAAACATAATTTATCCTCCCCTACAGTTTCCTCATTTTTGGATTAATCTTCATTCCACTCCGCAGTCCCTGTACTCCCTCATAGACAATCTTGGCGTTGGGATCTAAACCTCCATCCACAATGTAATAATGCCCCACACGTGGGCCCGCTGTAAAAGGTGTCATTTTTACGGTACTATCTGCCTGTACAGTATAAACGTATGTTTTGTCCTGAATTTCAAATACTGATTTTTGGTGTACAAAGGTATGTTGCCCTGTCTGCATTGGCACTGCAATCTTACCTGTTGCACCATGCTTTAGGATATGCTCGGCATTGGGAAATTGAACCCGAAGGGCAATGGATCCAGTATTGGCTTCAAATTCACTTTCTACCAAATGGGCAATTCCCTCGTGTGGATACAGTTCACCATTAGCCAAAATTAACTTGACCGATTTTTGCGTCTCCTTACCGTCCAACTTATCACGCATAAGTGTCAGATACTCCCTTTCAGAAATATCAAAATAAACGTTCACTTTACTTAAATCGGAGATCGTCGTAATTAAGCTACCCTCGGTCAATAAAGAGCCTTCTCTCAATAAGATACGGTCTATACGACCGTCAAAAGGAGCCTGTATAACAGTATAGTCCAATCTTGTCTGTGCCTGATTTACCAAAGCTCGGGCTTCTTCGATTTTAGAATTGGCCGCTTTTAATTGAATTTTCAATAAATTATATTCGGAAGAGCTCACAATATTCTTGTCAACCAATTTTTGAGTTCGTTCCATTTCCAGCTTGATCTTTTGTGCTTCCGCAATGGCATTATCATACTGTGCTTTGGCCTTGGCTAATTCCGAACGATATTCCTCATTATTATACTTAAACAGCATTTGGCCTTTCTTTACCCAAGCCCCCTCGTCTACATAAATTTTATCCAAAAAGCCATTCAATTTGGAACGAATTTCGACGTTTTTTAAGGCTTGAACATCCGCAATATACTCCTGATAAACAGTCGTATCCATTACCATTAAAGGTACTACTGGTATATTTTTGAGTTCTTCTTTCGAATCAGCGTTAGCGTTGGATGAATGGCATGAAGCCAGCATCCCAACCATACCCACGAAAAGGCACAGTAAAAGTAATTTCTTCATAAACGATAAAAAATGTAAAATGTTAAACCCTCCTACGGTATTTTAAAATCAGTCGTTAGGAGAATGTGTTAGATGGGAGCTACAGCAATTCTATAGCGTAAAGAGCGGCCCAAAGCCTTCCATACCATATATAGAAATAAAACTAAATTGTTGCAGCCTCCGCTAGAAAATTAGAGGAGCGTAACTAGAATGGCCTAAAACGGGATAGGAAGCGATAATACCCTGGTAAGCATAGGGTTTTAGATCGGTAAAAAGGATGTTCATCATCTTTTGCAAAACATAATGCCGTAAAGACGATTCCAAAAACAAAAATAAAAATTGGTAGTACTTGACTATTGAGCGAAAATATACGATAATCATCTTGCAATAGTACTTTTTCTTCTTGGGAAGAATGAATGGGTTCCAAATCCAATACGTCATCCAAAAAATACTCCACAATGGTCTCACCTGCATGCAACACCTGTCCAGTTGCCGAGGAGAAAGACTCATAGGTCAACAGATTAAGGTATGCAAAGAGTGTTAAAAAATGAAATATTTTGCCTAACATATCGAAATTTCGAATCACAAAGGTATGACTTTAAATAGCTAAGATTATTTTATTCATGTAAAAAAACCATGACAGCCTAAAAAATTAGCTGTCATGTCCTTAAATATCTCTAGTTTATTAGATTAAAGTCGATAAATTTCAAATGTTACAATTTGATTTTCACCACTAATGGAAAATGATCCGATGGTAATCTTGTCTCGTACTGTTTAAAAGAAAGTTCTTTAGGGAAATCCCCCTTTTTAACCTCTTCACTATTTTCTTTAGCACTACGATAAGATTCTGTTAAAACAGCATAATGCTTTACTTTAATCCGAGGAGTTACGAATACATGATCTATACGGCTGTCTGTCCAAAGATTATTATCGAAAGCATTAAATGTACCGTTCCATGTAAATTTAGTCGGAGCAAGCTCAAAACTATCTTCTATAAAATCGGATTCTTGTAGGATGTTATAAATTTCATTATTTTGATCGACATTGAAATCACCGGTCAATATAGCTAGTTCCCCTTTTACAAACTCTTTCATTTTTTTGACAACCAACCGACTACTTTTTTCCCGGGCTTTGACACCAACATGATCCATATGCAAATTAAAGTACCAAAATTTCTTCCCAGAATTAATTTCCTGCAACTGCACCCAAGTACAAATACGAGGTAAGGCAGCATCCCAACCTTTTGAAGGGCGATCTGGCGTCTCAGAAAGCCAGAAGACGCCACTTTTTAATTTCTTAAATTTCTTCTTTTTGAAAAATATAGGCGCAAACTCTCCCGCAACTTTACCGTCATCCCGACCAACACCAACATAATCATAATCAGTAAGACGTTTTTTCAAATCTACCAATTGATTTACCAATACCTCCTGTGCTCCAAAAACATCGTAATCCACAAAATCAATTAAAGAAGTGATTACTGGAAATCGCTGATCCCAACCGTTACCATTTTTACGATCTCCGTCATTGTCATAACGGATGTTGTAGCTTCCTATTGTAAGACCTATTGAATTTTGTGAAAAGGCATTTAAAACAAATAAATTGATTACAAAAATAAGACTTAGCGATATAATACGTAATTGCTTCATAATATATTATTTTATTTTTTCGTTACTAAAGGAATATGGAGCATCTTCTTTTTTTGTACCTCTATTTTTATTCGGTTCTTCGCTCATTTTGAAATCAAGTTTGGCACCCTGCAATAAATCTTTATAACGGATATAATTATGATTATAAGGCTTTCCATTCCAAGTTAGTTGATCTACGTAGACCTGATTTGCTCCCTGTTGTTTAGCTTGGATATTCACTTTTTTCCCATTTTCGAAATTTAGTGTCACCTTATCGAATTGTGGTGAACCAATCACATATTCGCCCGAGGCAGGAGAAACTGGATAAAATCCCAGCGAAGAGAAGACATACCAGGCTGAAGTCTGCCCGTTATCTTCATCACCACAATAGCCATCTGGTGTAGGCAAATAAAGTTTATCCATTATTTTGCGTACCCAATATTGTGCTTTCCAGGGCTCTGCAGCATAATTATACAGATAAGGCATATGTTGGATAGGCTGATTTCCATGCGCATACTGTCCCATATTCATCACCTGCATTTCACGCATTTCGTGGATCATTCCGCGACTTTTCATACCCTCATAACTCGGAATAACAAACACCGTATCCAACATGGACACAAATGATTTATTACCACCCATCAAATTAATTAAACCTTGAGGGTCATGGAACACACAAAAACTCCAATGCCAAGCATTTCCCTCCGTATATTCTCTTGACCAGGCACTTGGATCAAAATCTGAGACGAACGATCCGTCTGCTTTTTTCCCACGCATAAGTTTTGTACTTGGGTCAAACAGATTTTTATAGTTCATCGCGCGTGTTGCATAAATAGCTGTTTCAGCTTCCGGTTTGCCCAATGCTTTGCCAAATTCATAAATACACCAGTCATTGTATGCATATTCCAATGAACGTGCTACATTTTGGTCTACTTTTACATCAGCAGGTATATAGCCCAATTTATTGTAATATTCATAACCGAAGCGTCCCGTCGAAGAGTGTTTCGGATAGGCACTATTGGCCCCATGCTTGAGCGCTTCCCATAATAGGTCTTTATCATAGCCTTTCCGATCAGTGATCAAGGCATCTGCGACAATAGAAGCGGAATTGTTTCCAATCATCGATGCACGATGTCCTGGCGAAGCCCACTCCGGAAGGTAACCACTCTCCTTATAAGCATTGACCAAACCTTCTTGCATGCGATCGTTCATGGATGGATATAATAAATTCAACAGCGGAAACAAACTTCTGAATGTGTCCCAAAAACCTGTATCTGTAAACATTTCGCCAGGCAGGACCTGCCCATTGTAGGGGCTATAATGCATACGCTTGCCTGTTCCATCAATTTCAGAAAAATCCCTTGGAAAAAGTGTTGAACGATAGAGGCTGGAATAAAATGTACGTAACCGGTCAATATTATGGTCTTCAACCTGTACACGTCCGAGGATTTCGTTCCACTGTGCTTTACCTTCGTCAACAACCTGTTGAAATGTTTTGGACTTCACTTCTTTTAAATTAAGTTCTGCCTGCTCAAAACTTATAAAGGAAGAAGCAATACGGGCTGTGACCTTCTCCCCTCTTTTCAAGGAAGAGAAGCCCACAACTGCTCCGGCGTGATTGTCCTGAATTTCCAATTCATCTTTACTTATCGCTCCGCTTTTAACAGCAGCTTTGTAGGAGAATGGTCTATCGAAAGTAATGACGAAGTAATTCTTGAAATTCTCCGGAACACCACCGCTATTTTTTGTTGAATACCCGATAATCTTATTTTCCTGCGGAATTACTTTAATATAAGACCCCTTATCAAATGCATCAATAATAACATAAGCACTGTCTGTTTTGGGGAAGGTGAACTGAAAGATTGCTGCCCGTTGTGATGGAGACAATTCTGTTGTCACATCGTGATCCGCAAGGTAGACGCTATAATAATAAGGTTTTGCAATTTCCGCTTTATGTGAAAACCAGCTTGCCCGCTTTTCCTGATCAAATAGCGGTGTGCCTGTTATTGGCATGATTGAAAACTGACCATAATCATTGTTCCAAGGGCTTGGCTGGTGCGTTTGCTTAAATCCTTTAATTTTATCAGCCGTGTAAGTATATACCCAACCATCGCCCATATTTCCAGTCTGCGGGGTCCAAAAATTCATACCCCAAGGCCGAGCGATCGCAGGATAAGTATTGCCATTAGACAATTCATACTTCGATTCTGTACCGATCAACGGGTTAACGAAATCAACAGGTGAGGTTTGTTGCGCCATTCCAGCATGCGTCGCGAATAGAAAAAGAATACTACCTGTTAGTTTTTTAATATTAAACATAAATGAAGCGTTTGGTTAAGCTTAAAATTATTAGCAAAAAAGCTAAAACGTATTAGTAAATATAGGTAAGAAATTTAAATATAGTAGATTACCCAGGTCTTTTTCACAAGATGGTTACAAAAAAAACCGCAATCAAATGATTGCGGTTTTTATATCACACTAATACTACCACCCAGGGTTCTGCCCTAATGAGGGCGATTTTTGGATCTCTGAGTTTAAAATAGGAAATAAGTAATGAGTTGGAGCAGTAAAAACTCTACTTTCAACAAAGAAACGTTCCATTTTATAACGTTTATCACCGATTTGGATTTTACCATTTACATCTTCAACAGCTCTCATACCATTAATCATATTTTGAAGTTTCGGATAAGCTGTATTATTATTCTTCCAGTAGTTTATACTTCGTTCATTATTTGTACTACCTGATGCAGTAAAGGTCTGGTATTTAGTTTTCTCCACCGAGCTACTGGGCTCTAGATATAGGCGACTATCAAAAGCTCTCTTATTCTCATAGAAGAATTCGACCCTTCTTTCACGGTAAATGTACTCACGCATCAAATTTTTATCAGCAAGCGTTGTCATAGGCATTGGTGCCATAAAGGATCTAGATCTTACCTGATTAATTAAATCATAGATCTCTTGTGTTGGTCCATCAACTTCGTTAACCGCCTCAGCATAAATGTAAATAAAGTCTGGCAAACGCCAAACTGGAGGCGCACTAATGATAACACTGCCATTCTTATTCCAGGCTTCCTGCAAAAATTTCCTCAGATAATATCCCGTGCGCGTTGCATTATTCGCTCCGATCTGATCGGCACCACTCGCAATATTTGTCTGGGATGGATTATTGTTACCGCCGCGGAATGCTGCACCATGAAATATAATGTCGCGATAAAAACGTGGATCCCTTTTTACTGAAGTATAAGGATTTGCGTCATCATACCCGTCCTGTTTAGCCTTGGTACTATAAATCGGGTAACCAAAGCCATCTGGCGACAAGTACTCATACTCATCTACTTGTTCTTGAACGGGCATCTGACGAGCTCCACCACCGCGGCTTGGCGGATATACATCACCAAACCACCCTTCACCCTTATAGCGCGTAAAAAACAAAACATACTCATTTTTGAACGCCTCCATATCATAAAACATCTGCCATAAGCGTGTATAAACTGTTGAGTTACTCGTGTTTTGACCACCACTATCTCCAAAATCGGTATTTGAGTATTTCTGGTAAAGACTATAACGTTTTCCACCTGCAACCTTACTTTCAAGAACTGCCTTAGCAGCCTCTTTAGCTTTCACCCAACGCTGAGGATCATATGTAGCGTATTCGGACTCAAACTTACGTGTCCCATTATAACCTTTTGCGGCAGCTCCATTCCAAAGTGGTGTAGCGGCCATCCACCGTGCTTCTGCTATCAGCCCAAGACATGCCCCTTTATCGATACGTCCAAAATTCTGCCCCTCCCATTTTTCCGGGACAGCATTATATGCTGTTGTTGCATCAGCTACAATTTTGTCAATAACTTTATGAACTGACTCACGCTCGAAATTCATGTTCTCTGTTGCCGTAACAACATGATCTATGTAAGGTATCTCACCATATATACGAACAGCCATTAAATGAAAGTAAGCTCTTAAAAAGTAGACCTCACCCACGCGCATAGGCAGTGAACCTGGTTCTAGGATATCATCTGGTGTACTATATTTTTTTATTCCTTCCAAAATAACGTTTGTTCTACGGATCCCGTCAAACATACTATTCCAGAATTGACCATTGTCTCCCGGTAGTTCATTGATATTCCAATCACCCGTATTATATCTATTCGTAATATTTCCTTCTACTGTAGAGCCTTCGGCCTCATCGGTTATCGCAGCACTCGAAAAATGATAGAACCACGAAATCGGTTGATTGACATTCTTCGCTTTAGTATATACATCCGTAACGAGCTGATTTACTTTTTCATAACGAGTAAAAACCTCATCTTCCCGGATCTGATCGTCGGGTAATTTGTCCAAATATTTGTTGCAACTTGCGATCATAAAAGCAACCACACCTGCCATAAAAAAAAGTATTTTTTTCATCTTCAATACATTCATAAGGTTAGAAATTAAGATTTATTCCAAAGTTGTAGACTTTTAGAATCGGGTACCAATAACCGCTCGTATTTCCCATTTCAGGATCTATACTTAAATCCTTTAAACCTGACCAGGTAAATAGGTTCATCCCTTGCGCATAAACGCGTAATTGATTTAAACCAATTCTTTTAATAAGATCTTTCGGCAAATTATAACCGATCTCTATATTTTTAAGTCTTAAATATTTAGCATCATATAAAAATAGACTACTATTGCTATTTTTATTATTTTCAGAATTACCTATATGTAAAGCGGGGTAAGTTGCAGTTTCGGCCGTTTCCGGTGTCCAACGTCCCATATGAATTGGTCGAACGGAGCCGAGTTTATCTTGATCAAAAGTCGGGAAATCCCATACAGCCGCATCTTTCAATAAAATTGAAGAATTTAACGCTCCTTGAAACAAAAGACTAAAATCAAAACCCTTGTATTGCAGCGATATTGGTAAACCAAATTGAATCTCCGGGCTCCTAGGATTTCCCATCACTGTGCGATCCCCTAAATCTGTAATTTTACCATCACCATTCAAATCCTTATATACGACGTCGCCAGGTCCTACTGTTCCCCAAGGTTGAAAATTACTCTGATTTAATTTGTCCGCCTCGGCCTGATCTCTAACGAAGTGATCGAAAACATAGACAAAATTTTCATAAAGTCGTTTGCCCGTTGCTTGTCTGTATTCATATTGTCGTGGCACCTCTTGTCGGTAGATCAACTTATTTCTAGAAAAGGTGAAATTAGGTTTTAGAGAAAATCTGAAATTATCCCCAATCATATCTGAATAACTCATCTCAATATCAATACCACGGTTGCGGACCTTTCCAATATTGATCAGCGGAGAGCCTTTACCAACTACGCCAGGAAAACCAATGTCATCCGCCCCCAGTTCAGTAATAATATCATAACGATAATCTTCAAAAACATCAATACTAAAGTTCATCTTATTCTTTAAAAAGCCCATATCAAGACCGATATTGGTTTTTCTAGATTTCTCCCATGTTATATTTTCGTTTGCCAGGCGTCCTTCACGAAGGCCACTTAGTCCATTGTTAAAATTCTGTTCCCCAAAACTATAACCATCTCCTCCCTGAAAAAATGCGAGATATCCGAATCGAGCGTCACCTGGCATTTTATCATTACCCACAAGCCCCATCGAGGCCCTCAGCTTTAAAAAGCTAAGCCAGTCTTTGGTATTCGACATAAATTTCTCCTTGCTAACCACCCAACCCAATGCTCCAGCCGGGAAAAATCCATAACGTTTTCCCTCTATAAAATTTTCGGATCCATTGTAACCAAAGTTAAATTCCGCCAAATATTTTTCTAGATAATTATAGGTAAACTGTCCTGTCATACCTTGATAACGGATATCAACACTGGCTCTTGAATTCGCCGCATCATAGACAGACTGGCTCGAGCGATTGAAAAGCAACATTCCAGTAACATTGTGTTTATCTTTAAATAGACGGTTATAGTTTATTTTTCCTTGAATGAAAGTTCTATTAAAAGGACTACTTTGTGTAAATGAATTTCCAACAGTTTGATCTACCCTATATTTGTTCCCATTTTTATAAGTACCCTCATAGTATTGCGGATTCATAAAAAGATCGATACCATCTGTAGGCTGAAAAGTCGCATAATTGGGATATACCCTATATCCTTCACTATAGGTACCCAGCTCGCGTCTGACCCATTGTTGCTCTCTAGCATCATAGGAAAATATTCCGTCAACAGAAAGTCCCTTGGTAATAAAATCCATATTCCAGCCGGCAGCGAAACTTCCTTCCAAATAGGTGTTTTTTTCTGTATGATATCCTGACCTAGTCAACTCCCCAAGAACATTAAATCGGTAAATTTGATTACCAAACAACAAGCCTGAGGGATTATTCAGCAGATATCCCTGTGTAGAAGGTTGGCTATTGGGTTCGAGAATGATGGGTAAATACGGGGGCTGTGTCATTGCTAGAGTCATCAATCTACTTGCGGAAGTTCCAGGTGAAGTTCGATTGGTAATACGAGCACCTAAATTGAGTTTTACCCACAAGTTTTTAGTAATGTTGACATCAATATTGGACCTAAAATTATAGCGCTGAAATTTAGGAGAGACATTATATTTAGATAAGTCAACATGGTCATAATTATTATCTTGTCCCATATAACCGCCCATCACAAAATATTTCGCAATATCATTACCACCCCGTATTGATAGATTATATTCGTGCTGAGGTGCAGTTCTAAAAATATAATCGAAATAGTCCCAGTTATAACCTAACCCGTCCGAATTATCACCCTTTGCCCTTCGAAAATTGTCTATAGCATCCTGACTAAATAATTTCAAGTTATCGATATTTCCACCAGACCGCTTCGCATCATTCATTAACGCTTCATTGTAGAGAGTCGCGTAATCTGCAGATCCCAAAAGCATAGGCAATTGTGCGGGCGTATTTAGGCCATACGACGCTTTGAAGTCTACGGTTGCTTTATCGGCGGATTGTCCTCGTTTTGTGGTAACAACGATAACCCCATTCGCTCCACGAATTCCGTAGGGTGCCGTAGCTGCTGCATCCTTCAAAATGGAAACAGTCTCAATTTCGTCTGGAGCCAAATAGCTCATATCGCGTTCAATTCCATCCACAATTACAATGGGGGATTGATTACCATAAGTTGACTTACCACGAATAAACAATTCTGAACGATCTACTCCTGGCTCTCCTCCAGCATATTGGTTGACAACCAGTCCTGGTAATCTTCCTGCAAGCATGTTATTAATATTTGCTGCAGGACTCTGTACAAGATCCTTAGTCGTAATCGTTGCGACGGCGCCAACAACATTTCTTTTCTTCTGTGTTGTGTATCCAACAACCACAACATCCTCTAGTGCTTTTACATCTTCTACTAGGCTAACCTGTAACGTTGACCTTCCGCCCGCCACAATTTGTTGAGGCTGAAAACCAATATACGAGAAGGTCAATACCGCATCCTTATAGGGAATTTCTATTCGATATCGACCTGATGCATCTGTTTTCGTTGATTTGCCACTCGCCTTAACCACAATGGTGACACCTTGCAAAACTTTCCCTGTCGAACTGTTTAAAACTGTTCCCTCTACAATAATACCCTCTTGTTGGAAACTGAAGTGGATAGACGCAGCTTTCAATTCGGTCCACAAATTGAACGTGCTACACACCGAAAGCGTAAAAAATAATGGAATTACCTTTCTTTTCATAAATAATAATTAATGATTGGTTTACTAATACAAAAATTGGTCATCAATTAGTTATTCCTTTGGAATGAACATCTCCAAAGAAATCAACCTTAAGCTGATAAACTAATTCGTTTTAGTAAAATTAAAAAGAAAGAAAAGAGAAAGTTGTTAATCGATTGTTAATGACAATTATTGAAATCGACCTCTAAAATAAATCCCACCTTATAAACAGTTTTAATAGCAACATACCGCGATCTTTTCAGCATTTTTCTAATCTTGCATATAAAAACATCAAGACTTCGTCCCAAAAAATAATCGTTATCTCCCCAAAGAGCAAGTAAGATCTCTTCTCTTTTCAAAACAATATTCGGTTTGCTTGCTAAGAAAGTCCAAAGTTCAAATTCACGTGGTGATACAACCTGCCGAGATTTATCATTAAATTCTATTGCAAGTAAATTACGGTCAAGTTTAATGTCACCAATATTGAGTTGTAATTGACAAACAACAGGCTGCTTAACCATATAATTTTGAAGTTTCAGAGACAATTCTTCAACATCAAACGGTTTTGTTATGTAATCATTGCCCCCTAGACGGAGGCCCTTTAATCGATCTGGTTTAGACAGTCTTGCTGTAAGAAAAAGCACAAACTGGTTTTTATTTAACTGAGAAATATATTCAACGAATTGAAACCCATCCCAGTTGGGAAGTTGTATATCTACTACAAGGATATCATATTTATTAATCTTATAATAAGATATTCCCTCTTCAGCAGACATTGCATGACTAACATCAAATCCGAAATTTGACAGATAATCTATGAGCATTGTCGCTAAATCAAGATCATCTTCAATCAGCAATATATGTCCATATTTTGGTATCATCTATTTTATTATTGGTATTGAAATAGAAAATATTGTTCCAGGTTGGGTATCTGATTTAACGTCAATTTTCCATCTATGAATCCGCATGACTTCCTTTACGAAAAAAAGCCCCAGGCCCAGCCCATTTGAAGAAGCTTCTTGTTTACCCCGATATCCCTTCGTGAAAATATACGGCAATTGGTTATGTGAAATACCTATTCCATTGTCTTGTACAGTCATCACCACCGTATCTCTAGCGCCAATACTCAAGCGAATATGGATACATTTTATTGGCTCTTTATTATACTTCAGCCCATTATCGACCAAATTGTTTACAGCAGTGACGAACATAAATGGATTGACAAGCGCCTTTACGTCTTTAACGTTTTCATCCATCAAAATTTGAATTACTGTACTTTCTGATACTAAAATCCCTAGGTCCTGTTCTAATTGAACCATAAGTTCTTCCAAAAAGTGTTCTTCGAGAATCACCTCTTCCTGATTAAACACGCTCAAATCAATAGCCTTGTTAACTAATCGATCCAAACGGTTTACCTGACGCATCAACGTATCCAAAGTTGTTGCCATTTTTAGTTTATCTTCTTTAGAAACCTTTACCACCAAGTTAGTTAAACCAATTCGTATGGTTGTCAGTGGTGTATTGAATTCATGGGTGACATTGTTAATAAAGTCAGAAGCCATTTCCGCCATTCTTTTTTGCTTTATCCAACTACTGTAGGTCATCAAATACAACCAAACAATACCAATTATACAGCAACCCGACAGTAATAATAAGGGGAAAATGGATCTTAATACAGAAAAATTTGTATCAATATTTCCAACGTACAACGTAAAAGCCACACGATTTGACATCTTACTATTTGCAGTTATTGCAATCGACGATACGATATTGTCTTTGTCAATAAACCGAAATTCCCCTCCAATAGGAATATGCTGATCTATTCCAAAGTCCATAATTGGTATAAATGTCTTCGCATCAAAAGTCACCGAAACATCTTTCAACACAATGGCATAACCAAAACCTTCGCCCAAATTGACTTCGGATCTGATCTTATGAAATAGGCTGTCCATGGCTGGATGATTTCGGAGCCTCGCTACCAACTTCTTTGCGATACTATCTTTCAGATTATTGAAAGCATTACTATCGTCTTGGTAATAAGCTTTCAGACGAACTAAATGAGGCATTAAGGTTGAATCGATAAGTTTCTGCCCGCCCGGAAATATCTTATCGTTCGAGATATACTTATCGTAAACAACCTTAATTGCCTTTTTTTCTTTCTGAAATAGTTCGCTTCTTTTAATCTCATATGATCGTGCGATCATGAGATACTGTAATATCAGAAACAAAACTAAGCAACAGATAGCTATCCATTTGTACACACCTGATCGTCTCATCTTTGTGAGCAGGCTTTTATTTGTTTGGTTTATTACTCATCTCGAAGATTAATTCACCACCATTTATAATGCTACTATAGGGTAATAGAAAATCAGCCAATTTCCGCCCATTTAAAGAAACGGATTTAACGTAAACATTCTTCTCAGACTGGTTACGGGCAACTATGGAAAGACTGCGTCCATTTTCAAGATTAACCTTTGCCGATTTGACCAAAGGACTGCCAATCCAATAATTATCTTCCCCAGGTGCCACAGGATAGAAGCCTAATGCAGTAAATAAATACCAAGCAGACATCTGTCCACAGTCGTCATTCCCACCTAATCCTGCGTGACCATTGTGGTACTGATTACGTATAATTTGTCTAACACGCGCTTGGGCTTTCCATGGACTCTTGGTAATATTGTACAAATAGGCCACATGGTGCGAAGGTTCATTACCATGCACATAATTGCCGATAATGCCATCCCGTGTGATGTCCTCTGTATGTTCAAAATATTTATCAGGCAATTCCATGGTAAAAAGCGAATCCAAATAAGATTCTAACCGTTTTTTCCCACCCATTAATGCCATCATTTCAGTCGGTTGATGAGGCACATAAAGGCTATAATTCCATGAATTGCCCTCGATAAATCCTTGGCCATGTGTATCCAGGACATCAAATTTTTCTTTAAACTTTCCCGCTGAATTCTTGGGACGCATAAAACCTATAGAAGGATCATACAGTGATTTCCAGCTTTCAGCTCGTTTGGAAAATGTATTGTAGATATCGTCTTTTCCCAATTTTTTTGCTAATTGCGCGATACACCAATCGTCATATGCATACTCCAATGTATTTGAAACAGACGTGCCCGACACGTCATCAGGAACATAGCCCTTATCAATATAAGCGCCTATCCCTTCATATTGACGTGTATTTGCGGTTTGTACGCAAGCCGCCAACGCGGCCTCAGGATCACCTTTGTAAACACCTTTAAGAATGGCATCGACTATAACTGATACCGAATGATAGCCGCTCATACACCAGTTGTCATTCGCATAATGGGACCAAATCGGCAACATCTTCAGCACACTCTGATCATAGTGAGCCATCATAGAGGCGACAATATCTGCATTGCGGGATGGATTGATGAGATTCAGCAAGGGATGAAACGCCCTAAAGGTATCCCATAGCGAAAATGAGGTATAATTCGTAAAACCTTCCGCCCGATGCACTTCTTGATCCAGCCCTTTATACTCACCATTGGTATCCATATAAACCGTTGGCATTAGACTTGCATGATACATCGCTGTATAGAAATTGACAAGATCTTCCTTGTTCAGCATCTCCGCCTCTATTTTATGCAACTCCTTTTCCCAAGCTTCCTGACCTTTCTTAACGTATCCATCGAAGTTCCAGTCCGGTACTTCCGCATTCATATTAGCCAGTGCATTCTTCATACTAACCGGACTTAATGCGACTTTTAAAAGTACTGATTCCTGCGATTTGGTATCAAAATCCAAATGTAGCTTGATATTGTGAGCTGCCAGATCCGGGAAATTATTTTGCTGATCAAACTTTCGCCAGAAACCATTATACACAGATTTCCCATCCTCGTATTTTGCACCGTAATTCTTGAAAGCTTTCGATGTTTTAATGGCAAAATATACCGTGCGGGTCCTTGACCAACCATTTGTTTGGCGGTATCCAACCAAAGTTGAATCGTTCAATACTTTAACAACAGTCCAAACATTTTTTCCGTCATAATTATAGATCCCAGCAGTCAGATCAACTATCAGATGCGATGCATCAGACTCTTTGAACGTATAACGGTGTATACCCACACGTGCCGTCGTCGTTAACTCAGCTTTAATCTGATGTTTGTCCAACAGAACACTATAATAATTAGCTTCAGCACGTTCATTCGTGTGGCTGTAGGGAGACCTGTAGCCATCTTGTGGACGATCTGCTGTTCCAGGATTTAATTGAATTTTGCCCTGAGTCGGCATAATCTGTATGTCACCAAGATCGGAATGACCGGTACCACTAAAATGGGTGTGACTAAAACCGACAATCGTAGGATCATCGTACTGGTAGCCTGCACAATATTTGTACACATCTCCATTATAGCGTCCATTTACCGCATACGCTAAGGTATCCGTATCCGGACTTAATTGTACAGCGCCAAAGGGAACAGTCGCCCCAGGAAAGGTATGCCCCATACGGGCAGTGCCGATGAGAGGTTTAACATACTGCACTAATTTTGTTTCTTGTGCCTTTGATACAAGAGGGACAATGATCAATCCGAGAAAGACCAAACTTTTTATATTCATCGCTCAAGAATTATATTTTAGGATTTTTGCTGTAATCCGCCCATAGCTCATCGATCGTCTTCCCCGTCTGTGCTTTCCAAAAAGCATCAGTATAGCTTTTGCTTCGCATTGCGGCATCCAATTTCTTAACAAAATCCTTTTTCACATGGGTGTTGATCCAATAAAGGAATCGGGCTGTAACACGATAAGAATCCGTATATTTTTGCTTCTCGCTGTATTCAGGTAATCTCCAATTTGCTCCAGCATTATCAATACCATCATCAAATCGGACAAAATCTGCTATTCCCTCCGTAATCCACCAAGGCCCAGCGCCATCAGGGTATGCTTGTACAATGTGCATGACTTCGTGGGTAACAACATCAATATCCCCCGGATTTTTAGCAAACCAGGCAGGACTATAACGGACAATCCCACCCGCTGTCGCTGCCACACCTTTATAGTCCGGATCAATAACAAAAGAGACCTTTTTTATAGTCTTTTTATTATATTTCTTGGCTAGTTTAGGATAGTTGGTAAAATATGCCGCTACCAGCCTTTCTTTTAAAGAAGCACTAAAATCTTTGTCTTTATTAATCCAAATTAGGGTATAACCACCTTTACTGATACTATCAATATCCACAGCAACCTTGCGGTCATTTTCGGTATGTTTCCAATTGTCTTGTGCAAAAAGCGAACAAGAAGAAGCCAATCCAACTATGGTAAGAGCTACTTTTAAGTTTTTAAGATTCATCATAGCACAAAATTTATTTCTTTTTGTTCGATTTTAATTTAATATTGGTCTTCAAGTCTGTTGTCATTGAATAAGGTGCGTCACTTTTAGCACTTCCCCTAGTATAGTTAGGTTTTGCAGCCATATCAAAATTAAGCGTTCCTCCTTCATGCAATGCTTTGTGGCTTAGCCAGTTTTTACCGTAAGTTGCACCATTCCACTGCAATGCATTCACATAAATATGATCAGCAGAATTCTTGGCGGCATCGATCGTCAATGTTTTCCCATTTTCAAAAGTCAAAGTTGCTTTTTTAAATAATGGCGCTCCCAGAACATATTCATCCGTCGCTGGACATACCGGATAGAAACCTAAGGCAGAAAACACATACCATGCGGAAGTTTGTCCATTATCTTCATCACCACAGTAACCATCAGCAGTCGGCTTATACATTCTGTCCATTACCTGACGGACCCAATATTGTGTTTTCCAAGGCTGGCCAGCATAGTTGTAAAGATAGGGCATATGTTGAATTGGCTGATTACCATGCGCATACTGGCCCATGTTAGCAACCTGCATTTCACGTATTTCATGAATAATACCACCGTAATAGCTATCGTCGAAATCCGGAGACTGAACAAATACCGAATCTAACATGCTTACGAATGTCTTTTCTCCACCCATCAAATCGATCAAACCCTGAACATCGTGGAATACGCTCCAGGAATAATGCCAGCTATTGCCTTCAGTGAAAGCGTCGCCCCATTTCAATGGATTGAAAGGAGTCTGGAATTTCCCATCTTTATTTTTTCCACGCATAAGATTGGTCGATGGATCAAATAAATTTCTGTAGTTCTGTGCACGTTTTGCATACAAATCAATTTCAGCTTTGGGACGGTTCAGTGCTTTTGCCAATTGGTAGATCGAGAAATCGTCATAAGCATATTCCAATGTACGGGCCGCATTTTCATTGATTTTAACGTCATAGGGCACATAGCCTAAGCTATTGTAATATTCAACACCCTTTCTTCCAACAGCACTCATTGGTCCTTCATTGTTAGCACCATGTTGTAAAGCTTCGTATAACTTATTGATATCATAACCGCGCAATCCCTTCATATATGCATCCGAAACAACCGAAGCAGAGTTATTACCCACCATGATATCTGCATATCCAGGACTGCTCCATTCCGGCAGAAACCCACCCTCTAGATATGCATTGAGAAGACCTTCCTGCATTTCCTTATTAATAGAAGGATACATAAAGTTTAAGAATGGATATAATGCTCTAAACGTATCCCAAAAACCTGTTCCTCCGAATAAATAACCCGGAAGTGTTTTCCCATTGTAAGGACTGTAATGGACAACTTTTCCCTGTGCATCAACTTCATATAATTTGTTCGGGAAAAATAAGGTCCGATACATGGTCGAATAGAATGTACGCAACTGATCGATATCATCACCTTCTACTTTAATTTTTCCTAAAGTAGAATTCCAGATCTGACGTCCATCTTCTTTAATCTGGTCAAAAGATTTATTCCCCAACTCATTTAAGTTGATGAGAGCCTGCTCCGCACTAATAAAAGATGAAGCGACCTTCACTTGTACTGGTTTAGTTTTATCCTTTACTTTAAATCCGACAATAGCTCCTGTGTGGTCGCCCTTAATCTGCAGCTGTCCGTCCTTCTTCTCTTTACCTTCCCAGGTTGCAACGCTCGCAAAAGGCTGATCAAAAACCAACACAAAATAATTCTTGAAATTTGCAGGTAGAGGACCACGCGCATATTTCGAAGAATAACCAATAATCATATTTTTTTCTGGAATAATCTGAACCTCAGATCCTTTTTCATAAGCATCCAAAACGATATAAGCATCGTCAGTTTTATTGAACGAGATTCTAAACATTGCAGCCCGCTCCGTTGGTGTAATTTCGGCAGTCACATCATGATCTGCTAAATAAACCGAGTAATAATAAGGTTTTACAATCTCAGCTTTATGCGAAAACCAGCTCGCACGCTCATCTTGATCGAATACAGGCTTTCCTGTCACGGGCATGATAGAAAAAACACCATAATCATTCATCCAAGGTGATGGCTGGTGGGTCTGTTTTAAACCACGAATTTTATCAGCAGTGTATTGATACTGCCATCCGTCACCATTTTTACCTGTCTGAGGTGTCCACATATTCATACCCCAGGGTCTAGCTATAGAGGGATAGGTGTTTCCATTAGACAATTCAAATTTGGATTCGGTACCCATTAATGGATTAACCAGATCGACAGCTTCTAGCTGCTGCCCTCTAAATTTCTGAGCCAAAACCGGTTTTGCGCAAAACAAACCAAAAGACAATAACGAACCCAGAAAAACACTTAAAGATTTCTTCATTATTTAGGATGTATAAAAATATTTCTACTAAAACGTATTAGTAAAGATATAAAAAAGAATAATAAATCAAAATAGCCCCTCAAAATTGAACGGATACGTCTTATGATTTTTACAATTCAACTTTTATGCTATCCTGCTAACGATCTTATCGCGCTATTAATTTGGTCGAAATAATATACTCTTTTGGCTTCGATACCCCCTGATCAATCTCTTTTAACAGGACCTTGACACATGTTTTTGCGAGAGGTTCCAACGGCTGTTGAATACAGGATATTTTTGGATTTAAAATATCAAACAATTCATGATCATCAAAAGAAAACATCGGAAAGTCAAAGGTATGTTCGCCTTCCGAACGAAGCGCCTTTAAGCCAAGGATACAGAGGTAATTTGTTGTAAAAAATAATCCATCCAATGTAGGATTTTCAGCAGCCCATTTTCTTAGTAACAGCGTCCCCTTTTGCTTTAACTGTTGATAAGGCAAGTGTAACAAACGTGGTTCCATTTCGTTTTCTTCACAGAAGCCTAAATAGGCACTCTTCCTCGCCAACATCTGCGGCTGGTCCGAGTCAATGGTAACTAATCCAAAATTTCGGCAACCAATGGACTTCAAATGTTCACATGCTTTTCTACTGCTATCCTCATTATCAATATGGACATAATGTGTCTCTACCACTGGAGAATTTCTATCGAATACAACTAATGGCACGCCGTATTCTAAAATCTTCCGTTGATATTCCTCCAAATCTACTGTGGGAGCCAAAATAATACCTTCCACTTTCTTTTCCAGCATTGAATCGATGATATCACGCGCATTTTGCGAGTCTCCAAGTGTACTACTGTAGAGAACATGATATTTTTTGTTCCGAAACAATTCCTCCACATACAATGCAAATGGCCCAAAGAAAGAATCCCCAATATTCTCTACAATAAGACCGATAGTATTTGACCGTCCAGTCGCTAAACTTTTTGCCAATGCATTGGGCTTATAACCAACTTTCTCGACGTATGCCAATACGCGGTTTTCCAATTCTTTGCTGATCCGTGCTTGTTCGGCCTTGTGATTGATGACTAATGATACAGTCGATTTAGACACATTGAGTTCCTGTGCTATTTCTTTAATTGATTTGGCCATAAGAGCATTTTCATAAAATTAGGGTGAAATTAGAAAATAAATATGAACATATCGGAGATTACAATTGACAACATGAAATAAATTATTACACAATCGTATGCGTAGAAATGAAAAAAGGAATAGACAGTCAATTAAGACCATTTTCTCACCGGTTGTTACCCTATATGAATGAGCGCTATCCCCGTCAAAAAGATATTTTTGATTAAATTTAACGCCTATAAGCCCATCGAACTGTCTTAAAGGATTAAGTTAGACTACTGTATAAGCTTGTGAACAAGCTTGGTCAACAAAAAATTTAATTTGAAAATTAACTAAATGCAAATGAAAACACCTTTTATGTTATCTTTTCTTTTAACGCTAGCGACCCTTGCTTTGGCTCAAAAGAAAGACCAACGACCAAATATTGTTCTTATTATGGCAGATGATCTTGGTTATGGAGACCTAGGTGTATATGGTCAGCAAAAAATCGAGACCAAACATATCGATTCACTCGCCGCCAAAGGAATGAAATTTGACAATTTCTATGCTGGCACATCCGTTTGCGCTCCATCTCGTTCCTCCTTAATGACTGGACAGCACACTGGACATACCTACGTGCGTGGCAACAAAGAAATTGAACCTGAAGGACAACAACCGCTAACGGACTCCGTACAGACTTTTGCTATGCTCCTCCAACAAGCCGGATATACAACCGGTGCGTTTGGAAAATGGGGGCTCGGCATGGTCAATACGTCAGGTGCTCCTAACCAAAAAGGTTTCGATGAGTTTTACGGCTATAACTGTCAACGTCAATCCCACCGTTATTACCCTACACACCTTTGGCATAATAAAGAGCGGATAGAACTAAATGGTAATGGCTTAATGGCGCAGGGACAGTATGCACCGGCATTAATCCAAGAGAAGACCTTAAAATTTATTGATGAAAATAGGGAGAGACCTTTTTTTCTATATGTACCTACCGTGCTTCCTCACGCCGAATTGTCTGGTCCGGATGACAAGTATTACCAACTATATGCGAACAGGTTTGACGAAAAGCCATACAAAGGCAATGATTATGGACCGCAAGCTACAGTTCCTGGCTATGCTTCAGTAGAAAAACCACATGCTATGTATGCCAGTATGGTGAGCCGTATGGATGCGTATGTAGGTCAAATCGTTGATCGATTGCGTAAAAACAAACTACTGGATAATACAATAATCATTTTTACAAGCGACAATGGATCACACAAAGAAGGCGGGGCCGATCCCAATTTTTTCAATAGCTCTGGCGGCTTACGCGGCAACAAACGCGATCTCTATGAGGGCGGTATCAAAACACCTTTCATTGTTTATTGGCAAGGTAAAGTCGCCGAAGGAAAAACTTCAAGCTATTTGGGAGCTTTTTGGGATATTATGCCGACCATGGTCGAGCTTGCCCAAGCGAACAAACCTCATTATACAGATGGTATCTCATTTATGCCAACGCTGCTGGATAACAACAAACAACAAAAACAGCATCAATACCTATACTGGGAATTTCATGAAGACGGGGGACGTCAAGCCTTGCGCCAAGGAGATTGGAAACTTATCTTACAAAAAGTTACGAGTAGCCAGCCTTCGGCCGAACTATATAACCTCAAACAAGATCCAAAGGAACAAAACAATATTGCTCGGGAAAACCCTAATAAAGTCAAAGAATTACGCAAACTGATTGAAAAAGCACATGTCGAAAGTGATATTTTCCCGTTGACAAGTGTAAACACGCACAAAAAATAGAGATTATCATTCCTGTAACATGAAATCATATTTTTTTCATTAAGTTTACGGCCCGAGTGCACCCATGAAAAATCCAAAATCATATCAATACCACGAGCTTCTCCCGCTTATACGCCTGATCACCGCCGATAGCCCAAGGCCTAGTGATCCGAAGCTCAAAGCATTGATTGAAGAATGGATAAAAAAATAAGAACCGAAAATCAACCAGTCCAAACAAAAAAAGATCCTAGTTCAAATTGAACTAGGATCATATATAAAAAAGCACCTCCGACAGAGACCTATTATCAATCAATTATTTTGCCTATTACCCCAACTGTGGATCCGTCTTCGAATGGTTGCCCGTTTCCACGCGGCCCGCAAACTGACGCATAAATTTGGTTCCCTCTATATGTAGCGTCACATCATACCAACCATGGACTTTATGGGATTCCACAATCCATTTGACAGATTTCCCTGCTGCAAGTAGATTGGACTTCTTCCAGGTACTATAAGCGTTATCTTCCACATGTACATGGAATGATTTTTTACCATGATTATGGACCTCCAAAACTAGATTACCCGTTAACTGCCCTTTCTTTCCAATTTCATAAGTTGCACGAACAGTCAATGGTTCCTCATGTCCTTTAAATCCCCGCATAAATCCATTTGGGCCATAAACGGTCAAATCGTAGTAACCGTCTTTAAAGTCGGCCAAGTTCCAGTCAAAACTAAGTTTTTGTCCTGCGACAACCGCAAATGGCCAAAACTTCACTCCTTCTTTATAGCTCGGACCACTATAGATATTAAATGGACTGCTTAGCGATTTATTGCCAAACACCTGATTACCCGCTTCCATTGTCAGATGAATCTGATTTTGATCTTTCGCAAAATACTCATTCACATAGAGTTCATACGCCAGCGCACTCGAGTTTTTCTGGCCCTTTTCCTGTCTTGCCAGCAAAGTGGAATGACGTTTAGACCGTAATGCTGCGGCGTCCTCTTTCGACCAAACGTGAAAATTATTGGGTAGCGGTTTCGATTTCGCCTGATCAATCGCATAGATCTGCTGATTCCGATCAAGAAAAGGTAACTCAACAGCATGTGCGCCTTCGGCTTTCCGAAATATCGATGTCAAATCACCTGTAATGGCCCGTCGCCACGAACTGATATTCTCCTCTTTCACATCCTTGCCCAGCTTTTTCTCAAAAAAATGTTCCATAAACTGAATGGTCGACGTGATATCGCAAATCTCCGAATTGACCCAACCGCCTTTTGACCAAGGTGATGCCACAATCAAAGGTACGCGGTAACCAAGGCCAACAGGACCTTCCGTCGCATTACCTTTTTCCTCACCATCGGCAAGCTCCTGGGCTAAACTCACATATTCACCACTATAATCTAATTCCGGTGAAGTTTTTCCAGAACGGCTATCTGCTGGATTAGGAGCCACAAAAGGTGGAATATGATCAAAATACCCATCATTTTCATCATAATTTAGAATAAAAATAGTCTTCTTCCAGATTTCCGGATTTTCTGTCAAAATATTCAATAGCTCCGATACATACCAAGCGCCATACATGGGTGCACTCGGATGATCTGAAAAACTTTGTGGTGCAACCAGCCACGACACGGCAGGTAACTTCCCAGATTTCACATCATGTCTAAACTGGTGAAGCACATCCCCCTTGGGCACGGTAATCTGTTCACCTTCGTGTGAGACCACACTTGTCTCCCGATAGAAAGGGTCCCCCTCATTAGTTTGAAATGCACGTTCATGCAATGCACGTTGCTCCTTAGGAAGCTGCTGAAAAGCATGCTCCGTGAGGCGGGCCAGATGCTTTTTATAGCTATTCAGTTGCTCCTGTTTCTGCTTAAGCTTATTCTGTGTCTTTTGAACGCTCTCTGTATTGTTATCAGCTAATGCTTTTTCGAGGCTCTGGATCTCTGCCGGCAATTCAGCAACACGCTTGTGCATAAAATCAAGATGGCTTTTCTTGAATTCAATATGATACTGCGCAAACCACTCCAAATTATTGTCCGTAAAATTACCCAACAGATCCTCACCGTCTAAGCCACTTTCTATGCTGACTTCATTTTGATAGACTTTCCAGGAAATCCCAGCTTCTTCCAGACGCTCAGGAAAAGTCTTCCAGTGTGCCCAGCGATTAAAATAGATATCGGAATTCCGTACCAATGGTTTTGCTCCTTTTTGTGGTACACAGGTTCCCGTCCAAAAGAAATGCCTATTGGTTGTTGTCCCCGTAATAGACGAACAGAAGTGCTGGTCACAGATTGTAAAGGCATCAGCTAATGCATAATAAAAAGGGATATCCTCCCGTGTATAATAACCCATCGTCAGGGGAATCTCTTTCAGAATTTTCCCCCCTGGACGTTTAGCTTCGATCCAGTTATCGTGTTTACCCTGATTCCGGGCAGCCATCTGGTTTTCCCAGGAATGTGGCAAATCGCCGGTCCATGCAGCGTTTGAGTTTTTGATATCCAACCTGAATGGTGAATAGGTCTTACCTGCGGCCGAAGACTGCAACCATACTGGGTTACCACTAGGCAATTTAATAGCCCGTGGATCGTTAAATCCCCGAACGCCACGAAGGGTTCCAAAACTATGATCAAAAGAACGATTCTCTTGCATTAATAATACAATATGCTCGGCATCCAAAAAGGTACTTCCTGTGATCGGTTCTATCGCCAATGCCCGCTGTATTGCATCAGGCATCGCACTTTGTAATCCAAAAACACCGGCTAACAAAGAAGCCTTCTTGATAAAATCTCTTCTGCTATCCATAAATAAATTTGTTCTCTCTCTTTATAAATTCCATGGTCTACAGCGAATATATCCATTCGCCGTGGTTTTTTATGTAACGTTTTTAACAAACGATCCCCGCAAACGATTGATCTCATCTGCGGGGATTATTTTTTCGAATCGCTTATTTCAAAAGCCACATCAATTGGTTGATCTCATCATTGCCTTTATATTGGCGCTGCATGGCCTCGTCCAAATTGGCAGAATTATAATTGTATTCTAATGACGGGTAACGCCACCGCATCGGTATTTTATCCAGTGCGACTGAATTCAAACTTGATGTTGGATTGATCTTCCATTTAGGATAGCCGGTTCTTCGGTAATCATAATAGGGAGTCATACGTCCCTGCAAGTAACTGGCTAAATATTTTTGTGTCATAATAGCCTCCAGTTGTCCTTCGAGTACGACCGGAAATTGATTTCCATAAGTTGCTACCGCTGTATTGATGTAATTAGCATCCAATGGCATATTATGGGTATATTGAGCTGTATTCGGCGTATTATCCGCTATAAATTTCATTGCGGCTTCGATACCTTTCTTATACCAATTAACGGACGATTCGGCAACCCAGCCCCGTGCCGCAGCTTCGGCTATCACAAAACACAGATGTGCATAACTGTATTGCTGTGTTGGTTCACCACTAACTAGTTCGGTATATCGGTCATTCAACTTAGAATAATCATTTTTCTTTTTTAACTTAGCAATTTCACTAAAGGAAAGCGAAGGATCTGTCCCTACATACGCACTGAAATCATTCGGCTGTTTTCCGTTTGTGATTTGCAAAGCGGAAGGATTCGCATAATAGAATAATCGCCTATCTTGATATTGTTTCAATCGGTCAATAACCTCTGTCGAAACAATAGGATAAATAACAAAACTATTACTTATCTTATAAAAAGGATAGGTTTGGCTGGCTTTGTCCTCATGAACGACTTGAAAATTATCTGCATTACTACCAAAGATCGGTTTACTGGACAAGATTGATTTAAAACGATCCTTTATCTTCAGATCGGCATCACTTTCTTTTTTACTTAATTGAATAAGAACATTTAATGCAAAACTGTTTACCAATTTGCGCCATTTCGTAACATCCCCGGCGAACAATGGATCAACATCAAATTTTTCAACTTCCGAAAAGAGTTTATCTGCAAGCTCCAATTCAGTCAAAATACCTAAAAATACATCTTTTTGAGTATCATATTTAGGGAAATAAACCTTATCCGTTTCCCCTTTTAATGCATCTTTATAGGGAATATCTCCAACACTCATTGTCCCCTCGTAAAACTTCATGGCACGAGCAAAATACATCAGACCATCGGTGACAACTTTCTTGACCTCCAGATTTCCATCTGAAATCATCTGGATAAACTGAACAATCTGCTCCTTTTTCAATTTATTCAAATCTGCCAAGTCATTGACTTTTTGATTTGATATCGAAGCGTCATAGCCAAATTTGACATTTGTTCCATTCGTGTGAGGATTTTCCCGATTCCTTCACTGGTCGAAAATTGTGAGGCCATGGTCTGAAGTGCGAGCGACTGAAAGAGCAAAGCACTTCCCATAAGTTTTAAATAGTAATTGGTTCTTTTCATAAATTACTTTTTATGGATAATTGTTTGATTAAATGCGGTATTAAGCATCGTAAGTGATTTTTCTAGATCACTAGCAGGTAGATACCCCGTATAGCTTTCCGTTGGGAAAGAGTCAATTAACTCGAGATGACTTTCAGGATAAAGATTATTGAGATCAGCCACAATCTGGGAAAGTGGCACCTCTCTGAATGACAAAAGATCGCTCTTCCAGTTGGATGCATCAGTCGTATCCGCTTTGGATACATCAAATTGTTTTTGTCGTTTATCATAGGCAACTTGCTGCCCAGGTTTCACAATGGAATATTCCTTCCCACGTAATACACATACGCGGCCATGATTTAGTACCAAGCAACTATTCCCCTTCGAACAGTTTAAATTAAATGCTGTCCCCAGCACACGAACATCAAAGTCCCCCGAACTGGCTATCACAAAAGGTTGCTCAGGATTTTTGGCGACTTCAAAAAAGGCTTCGCCTAAAAGTTTGATCCGACGTAAACTGTCTGTATCAAAATCTGACAACAATTCAATCTGTGCTCCCTGCCGCAGAGAAACATGTGTACCATTTGGCAGTACCAGCCTCTTCACAAATTTTGTCGGATTAGAATAATGGACAGTTGCGTAGGCTGCGTTTTTATGCTGCTCCCCAAACTTAAATTGAAATAAGAAAGCAAAACCGATCAACAGTAAACAGGCAGCGGCGGAAATGACAGACCAACGTCTTTTCCAAATAGGTACTGCCCGTGTATGCAACGGCGTACCTGTAATCGTGAAGAAAATATTTTCGGAAGTTGTTTTGTTCAGTTCACAATCACGATCATCTAGCGCAACAACCTCTTCCACATCTGGAAGTTCATCCCTGTCACAAGAAGTCAGTAAATCAAGAAATATGGCGTTTTCCTCGGGACTAAGTTCTCCCTTAAGGAATTTTCTATATAAAGCAGCTATTTTGGAATTCATCATTTCTATCCATCTTTAAATACATATACGTACCTCGATGACCAGAAGACGATGCGGCTCTAAAAAATATTTAAAAAAATCAATAGGGCTATTGAAATCTCAAAATGATCAATAATATATTGCCGAACAAACTTGTTGCCTTTAACCAATTGATCACGGACTGTATTAACGGAAATCCCAAGCCTATCTGCAATCTCCTGATTATCCAAAAACTCTTCCTTACTCAAAAGAAAAATTTCGAGTCGCGCTTTCGGGAGTTTTGAAATGGCCTCACGATAAACGCGCTCCAAATCTTTAAACCGAATAACTTCCTCATTCGAATTGTCTACCAATTTGGTCTGATCGATGTCTGAAACTTGAAATTGGAATCGAACCTTTTGCTTACGAAGTTCATCAAACACAAGATTCCGGGCAAATCGTATAGAGATAAGATTGCGGATTTTTACTTCCATCCAATTCTGTCCATTTTTTCCAGATTCTAGAGAAAGTTTCCTGAACCAAATCTGCCGCAGCTGGCTCTTCTTTCAAATGTAAATAAGCATATTTATACACTTTGTCCTTATATACGACAAAAAGAAGGTTTTAAAAACATTTCCAAAAAAAATCCCATTACCTAGAGGCAATGGGATTTTTCGTTTAATTTTATTAAATACTGATTAGCACCTGCTACTTTAATAACGGAAACGGCCCTAAGAAGTAGCTTCCTCGTTTATAGAAACGGAGAAAGAAATCAAGTACCTCATCGCTCACAGGAAAGAAAAACTGTTTGTCTACCTCAGCCTTAAACAGATTAACATAATACTTAGGCAACTCGCTCGGGAAGAAATCCTCGACCAAAAGATTCAGGAAATAGCGAGCATAAGGCACCTCCTCCTGACTATCTTCCTCCATAAAGCTGTTATTCTTCAAGGGGAAGAATTCTTCAATACCGCCAAAAACTTCCAGCCCTGTCTTCGGATTAAAGAAAACCGTAACTTTAGCATCTTCCGTTAGATCCAAATTTGACTCGGGAAGTGGAGACTCTTCCTTGCTCGGATATTTTTGCTGATACTTTTTGAAAAAATCCGTTGCAAATTCCTTCACTTCCTTTCCTTCCATAAATGCAACAGCTGCCTTATGTTCCGATTGGAATAATTTGCCCATATCTTTCAGCTGCTTCTCGTTTTTCTTCAAACTCTTATCCTTACCATTCATCGCTTCAATGCGATAAGTCATCTCATACTGCTCTGGTAAATCAAAATTTATCTCCTCGGCGTTGACAACAGTCATAATTCCAGATAAGTTCCATGCATCTTTCCATGGCACAATTTCCATATAGAAAGATAGCGTTTCTGTTGGTTCAACAAATTGCTGTATAGAGTCCTTGAAGATTTTAAATGCAGTTTTTGTACCGATATGTTTTACATGCACATAACGCTCGTCCACTTTGACATATTCAAAAAAGCTATTGATGCGATTGCCTAAGGTTTTGACAATACTGTAAAGCGGATGTTCTTTTCCAACCACCTCAGCAACAAATTCAGATGACTTCAATGCAAACAAATGCAGTCGGTAATTATTGAAATGGTTGTCTCGAACACGATAGATCATCTGCTGTAGCTGATTCTGATCATGCTGATACCGTCCAATTTCCGCAACTTGCATCAGATGATTGAGATTGGTATTATATTCACCTGCTGTTAGGTAATTTGTTGCGACAAGTTTCTCAATAAAATTTCGGACCTCGAAATAGTCTGCACCTTCATCCAAAACATATTCCAGCTTTAACTTTTCATTTTCAGGAGCAACTTCATAATGCTCTTCCAAGATCGAATAGGCCAAATCTGTAACCAATTGGATCAAACGACCACGGGGATCAATAAATAAATGTGGGTTGCGTTCACTGAAAAACAACCAGGTCAATACAGCAATATCTTCACTATTAATATCCTCAGCATAATAATCCGTTAGGTCATTATCCATATGAAAAGGTAAAAGTTGATTGTATAGTTCTGTATGGATCGTTCTAAAAGCAGCAAAAATGCCTGTTTTCGCAATAACGTCTTCTAAGTAACACGTTAGATAGATACTCAATGTCTTTAAAGCATCGGTATGGATGAGATCATTTGTCTCTTGCTCCTCAAACCATAGTGTCGATAAACTATCATTGATTTCATTTGCAACGCGTAAGTAATAACTATCTATGTCGTTTGTTTTTTGATAAGTATGGTGTGCTATCCAGTCTTGAATAAAAATTCTGTTTCCTCTCATATGAAAAATGCTAAAACCAAAAGTAGCCAAATTTTCGAAATATCCATACGGGCAAAACACAAACGCGGACGAAAATAATCTACATGAGTTATAGCAACCACAAACAGCCAAGAACACCTAAATCTCTTGTACAATTTTAGATATGTCCTTACTGTAAAGGAGACTGACTGGACTAAAAGCAGGCGGTATCTGCTACAAGAATAAAAATTGTCACAAAAAAAAGAGATACCTCAAAGGGTATCTCTTTCTCTAATTAATATATTTTGATGCTAGCCTGTAGCAATCACATTCTTATTATTTCCCAAATGATCCTGCAATGTCGGATTCAATATAGTGCATGTTTTGAGTAAATCACGCACAGGATATTTAGCCACCACATCCTCTAGCTCTGCTAAATGCCGCTCGTGGTGCACGTCTGTTCCTACAAAATCATACATCCCAGACTTAATCATTGTCAAAGCTGCAGACTTTACCTCAACACCATAATACCGACTGATCGATAACAAGTTCAGCTGTAACATACAACCGGCATCTTTGATCTGTTTATACATGTTAAAGTTATAATGATAATAGTTATATCGTTCCGGATGTGCCAAGACAGGCTGATAACCAAGATTTTGAATATCCAATATCGTTTGAAATAGCGCTTTGGATTCTTGTAAATAGGACATCTCAATAAGCACATAACCACCGGGCATAACACAGAGTTCATTTGATCCGATGAGATTCACAATACCGTCATCAATCATATGCTCGGCAGCGGCATGAACTTCGGGTATATTTGGAAGACCTTTTAGACCAGTTAATAGCTTGTCCTTAGCAGCTTCAATCGTACGAATCGAATTTGGATGCACGCCATCCATAATATGCGGTGTACAGATAAATTTCTCGAAGCCCATTCGTCCAAGTCCTTTCAACAATGTCAATGATTGTTCGATAGATTGACTCCCATCATCAATTCCAGGAAGGATATGGTTATGCATATCCACTTCCAAGAAAGCCAGTTTACCGACAACCTTTACTTTTGAATCCTGAGTTTTGTTTCCAAACAGTTTTGAAAATATCCCCATATTGTGATGTATAAATCGTTTAATTTGTCTATTTATGCAGTGAATTAAATGTCAAAAGTACCATAAACAAGTTAAACGACCTTAATATTATTTTAACATTATAAAAATATAACCATAATATTACAAAAGAAACCAAAACAATAGTGCAACAAAATTGTCTTTGAATCCTCTTTAGTTACTTTTTATTTAATTCCGCCATAATTTGATCCAGTATGTAGCTGATCGCACCGTCGCTCGTCTGCGGCAGTCGTGTCGACATTTCAACCTCAGCACGGTTGCCTACTACACCCTTGGAAGTAACTGCAGTACTACCATATTGATTGAGCTGCGCCACCGTTGCTTCCCATTGTCTTCCCGGTGTTACGCCCATTTCCTTTAACATAGCCGGTAGCTTTTGCAGATCAATGGCTGCAGACATCTTATTTTGCTTCATTAGTTTTGCAAAATCTTTATTTACGGGAGCATTCATCTTATTCTGACGGATATCATTTAATGACAAGGAATCATTACTGACCATGACCAGATCTTCTTTCAAAAGAACATACATTGGAAAATCTTTGGCTTTCTGTTTTGAAAACGCATAAATACCATCATGAACCTGTCCAACTTGCTTTGAAACTGCCATTTCTAAGCCTTTTTTTATCAATCGTTGATCTTTTGATGTGAACATCCAAATAAACACCGGAAGTGTTTCTTCCTTCGTCTTTTTCACTTCGGTTGCATTATAATCATCGTCATAGGTGTAATCGATATAATCTTTTTTGAACTTCCGAAGACCATTTACGACGACCAAGTGGTCTCCTGGCATCACCTCGGCAATGGCCTTTTCATCTAGCGCTATTTCGAGAGCCATCAATCCCCATTCCACAACGTCCTGTTGAGGTCCCAATAGACCGCTATAATATTTTGCCATATAGGCAGGCATCTCTCTCAGATAAGCCTCCGAATTAATATTCACATTAAAAAACCCTAGTGTTTTATCCGTTAAATATTTACTGAACTTCGAATTAGGCTTTCGCGCATACATTCTTTTGGTCATCTCAGCAAGGTCCTTATCTAAACCTACAGATCCCTTTAATTTCAGCACATTGCCCTCTTGCACTAAATCCAATACCCCGTCTTGATAACCCGTTTTGAACTTATCCAGTTTGATTCCCATATAATAATAAGGAAGAGAGGTGGTGTAAGGCATAAGACCACGGTACAGATCCTCTACACGAGGAACATATAATCGAATGAGCCCGAGATTCTTTAAAACCTTCTCCTGATCTGCAATTGACAAAGACTTATGACTCCCTGAAACCAAACGGGTAACCTCGTTCAATAACCATTTATCACGTAAGCCGTTACGAATCGAATCGTTTTTCCGATTTTGATCTTCATAGGCCGTATAAAGCGAATCGTAGTAACTTGGATCATGCATTTCTGCCGCGTCAACCGCTGCAGCCGCAGCCGCAGCAATATCAACAACAGGTGGCAGTACTTCTGTAGCACCTACTATCGTATCAGGTTCCGCAGCTATAGCAACCGGTGGCGCCAATCTTTCATCTGCATCCCAGACTACGGCAGCAGAGTCCATTGCCGATACAGTCGTATCTGCCCAAGCATCTTCGTCATCAGCTGGACGCGCGACGTAGTCTACCTTTTTGATTCCATAACGACTAGCAATTGAATCATTGTCCAAAAAGGTGGTATTTGTCGTTGCCGAAACAAATCGAGCGATCCGATCGTTGTATACCAACATACTCCCCGCCTTGAGGCCTATGCTCGTATAGCCATTTGCAAATGCCTTGGGTTCACCCGCCTCATGAAGCAGTTTCTCAAATTGCCCCTTGTTATTCAAGGAAAATATAAATTCCGTAAAACTGATACTATCGGTTTTCCTGGTATAAAAATAGGCTGTCTGGGATAGGTCTACCCCCAAATTTTTAATATCATTGTTCGCTGAAATTCCCGATTTCTCAAAAAAACCAGTCTTCTGGAGTAACTCGTTCAGTTTATTTGCATTTGCTTTCTGCACAATGTCTTTCATATGGAAAGCTGCAATCATTTCTGCATCCTCGGGGATTTGTTTGATCAAGTCCTGCGCCTTTACAGTTGTCCCAAAAGACAAACAGGCTAATCCTAGCAGTATAAATTTTGATTTCATCGTATAATAATTTTTCAGCTACACCGAACCTACTCTATAGAAACGCTTTCAGCAACTAAATGAAGTCCCGGTTTCACCAATGTTATAGGTTATTTTGTTAATGTGATTTTATTTGCCAAGCTCGATTTACCATAGACCAAATCCATAAATGGTAGTTTTAGCAAGACCCCTTTCTTATTCCCGGCAACCTTTGCAAGACTGTTTGCCTGAGATACAACCGGTTTTTCAAAACGTACAATCTGCGTATAGAATGCGTCCGCAAACTGAGTTGTATTATCGTTTCCCAGTTGATTAAATTTTGCTTTCCAGTCAGCAGAAGTCACAAATTTGCGTTCAAATACATGGCTTTGTGCGTTATAATAATAGCGGTTTGAATTCGATATCTTCGTTTTAAACCGATTTGCCAATATATCCGAAAAGGCGTTCAAGGATTCTATCTGGCTGAAATCACAGGAGATATTAACGATATAATTGGTAAAATCTGTGCTGTACTGTACATTAGAAATTCCTTTAGTTTGTTTTAGTAATTGAACAGCAGATCGAATCTCTTTCTCCATGTCCGCTTGAGAAGGTATACGGATGCCTTTAATACTTTTCATTTTCATTAAAGAAGACACCTTGGTTTTACTTTTACTCAAATTTAATGTGGCGGCAATATGTCCGGAACCGTCTGATTTTAAGTCGATCTGCTCAACAAAATCAAAGCAGCTCGATGCCGTCAATACCATGACAACAGCACAGATAATCACATAAAATCTATTCAATTTTCCTTTTACTTTAAATACTTCTTCCATTACAACCTCGTAACGATTAATAATTTGTCAAATCAATATATGTTTTGACATGAACAGCAAACATTGTGCTATTTTTTTCCTATTGACAAATTTATTAGAAACGAGAATATATTTTACTACCTGATTTCAGGGAAAAATGAAGAAAATCAACACCTTCGTATTAATTTTTTCCAAAAGGAATTAAAAGCGTTACCCTAGTACTACACATAATAGCACAACAGCAACCTAAAACAAATGATTTTTAAACCAGTATGGAACACATACTGTTAAATATTTTATCAATTACCTATATTATTGTCTTAACAACTGTTTGAGATCTTTAAATATACTACAAGTGAGATACTATAAAACCGAAATAGTGCCTAAAATATCTATCTAAAGATCAATCCAATACAAACCTTATAACCGGGATTACTAAAAAGATCGCTGTAACTTCTAGTGAACTTAACTATTTTTGCCATCACTTTATCAATATACACTAGCTATTCATATGACGAACACGACCAAAGCGATACCGGATCAAAATATATTCCGGATAGCCTACATTATAATTGCATTGCTTACTTTTAACTCCTGTCAGAAAACGGAAACTAGAATTGACCGAGCGGCGGTGCAATTTACCCCTACTATTCTTGGTCAAATCAACACACAAACGACAGAGATTTCCTGGAATAAAAATGACCAAATCGGTGTATATATGTACAAAGCCGACCAACCTTTGGCAGCAATTTCGCTTATCGACCAGGTCAAAAATTACCCCTTCACTTTTAACGGTTCGGTTTTTCAAAGTAACAGCCCGGTTTTCCTACCGAATGAAAACGTGGACTTTATCGCCTATTATCCTTACAAATCACTGGCAGACTTTCAATATCCCATCAATATAAGTGACCAGTCCAACCCGGCAGCCTTAGACCTGATGTATGCAAACAATGCCAAAAACATCGGTAAAAACAACAATACAGTACCACTTATTTTTGTACGACAACTGAGCAAAGTCAACATTAAGCTATCCATAACCAATACAGCCGCATTGGAAGCCAATCAGATCATCGTAAAAATGCCAGCTATAAGCATCCAAGGAGGATTCGATTTGACAACAGGAAAATTGACTGTTAATTCAACCGAAAAAAAGGATGTGCAAAAAAAGGTATCACTAAATACCAATAAAACCGCCCGTATAGAATTTATGCTACTTCCTGGCGAAGATATCACAGGAAAGGCCATTAAGTTTATTGCCACTAATGGCGATACCTATACCTGGGCAATACCCCAAAATCGGGATTTAAAAAATCTACCAGCCGGAAGCCAATATAGCTTTGATATCAACATTGACAATGGAAAACTAAGTGGCGGGATTGGTGAATCACAAGCTTATCTGGAAATACCCAAAATGAGCAATCTCAGCAGTGATGAGGTATTTATACAACATTTTATGCCCGACGCAAGCGACAGCAGAAATTATGCGATGCTATATGACAAAAAGCTAAAAATGGCATATTGGGTTGCATACCCCTTATACAACAGTATGCTAGGGTCAGGCAACCGTACGGATGCCTGGGGTTACGATCCTGCCGTATCAACAGCATTTCAACCCAATCTATTTAAGGGATTTCAGCCAACAGGGTACGACAGAGGGCACCAATTGCCAAGTGCAGACAGAAATCTCAATATTGCTCAAAATAAAACAACATTTTATTTTACCAACATGACAGCACAGGTTTCACGACTTAACCAAGGTATTTGGGCAAACCTCGAAACGAAAGTGAGAACCTGGACTGCACAGTGTGACACGATGTATGTCGTAACTGGCGCAATACCTAAGACCAGCACTGAAAACAGCCTCGATTTTGCGCAGGACAACGATGGAAAAGATATTGCCAAACCAAAATACTATTTCAAAGCCTTGGCAATGAAAAAAGGAAACGAATATTATACCATTGGTTATAAGATTGACAATGTCATTCCACCTTCAGGAAGCACGTTCGAAAATTATAGGTTAACCGTAAGCGAACTGGAAAAAATAACTGGATTCACTTTTTTCCCCGATCTAAATGATACACAGAAAGGAAATATAAATACCTCCATTTGGAAATAATTAAACTCCATTTAATCTCACTATTCTACCATGGTTCAACCGCAATTTTTACTAGATTTATCAAATGAAACTTATCATATTTGATCTGGACGGAACACTGCTAGATACATTACAAGACCTGGGGGACAGCTGCAATGCTATTCTTGAACAGCATGGATATCCAACGCATCCACTCGTTGCTTATAAGAAATTTGTAGGCAATGGCGTACAGAAACTCATCGAAAGGGCATTGCCCGAAGAAGCACGAACGGCAGAGACGATTACAGTCTTACTTGGAGCTTTTAAAAGCTATTATGAACAAAAACCTGTATCGCATACACGGCCTTACCCGGGAATTGTATCGCTGCTTCAAGAATTGAAGTCTTTAGGTTACCTCATCTCCGTGGCGTCCAATAAATACCACGAGGCAGTCATCCCACTGATGCAACAATACTTCCCCGATATTCCATTTGACCTTGTCCTCGGCCATCGCGCTGGTCATCCAGCCAAACCCGATCCCGCAATCGTCCTAGATAGCCTCGAGACATTAGGTGTCAACAAACAAAATTGCCTGTATGTCGGTGATTCATCGGTCGATATGGATACGGCCAATAATGCCGGGGTAACAGCAATCGGTGTTACCTGGGGCTTTCGCGATGAAGACGAATTGAGACAACACGGGGCAAAATACATTATCCATACCCCAAGCGAGCTCCTCAATATTACAGCAACAACACTGATATAACAGAAAAACGGCACTTTAACCGATAGCGATTTAAGTGCCGTTTTTATTAGATCCATCCTAATGTCGTTGATTCGGTACCATTGCTATTGGCGATCCGATGAAATCAGGGAAATTTCCTATAATGTCCTGAGCCTACATTTTTGCATCCATTAGTTGCTCACGCTGTCCTTTTGGATGACCAAGCTTCATTTTTATAACAAAAGCCTTATTGGCAACAAATGCGTCTGGAAGTACAATATCATAGTACATATTCTTATCCAGGTCTATGCCGATTTCAGCTTGCTTTAAAACCAAGGTTTGACCATTTTGAAGTAATGCTGCCGTTAACGGAACCGTTGCTGAATTCTTCGGTACAGCAATACGGACAATATTGTTGACGGGTCGATTAAAGACCGTAAGATAGAGATTGTCCTCTTTTTTTGTAAAATAACCCAATTTAGATGGCGCAAGCCCCGCATGCCTAACCCCATAAACAGCTTCACCATTAACTTTGATCCAGTCACCGATCTCTTTCGCCAGTTTATCCTCTCCCGAATGCATCCGACCATTTCCGTCCGGACCAAAATTCAATACGAAATTACCGTTCATTGATACACAGTTCATCAACATATCGATCAAATCGTCGGATGTCTTTGTATAAATACCCGACCAATCTTTCATGTAGCCCCAACCATTGGGAGGTATCGTCATGACGCAATCCCAATCACGTCCTTCCAACCATTCAAATTCTTTCGGCATTTTGCGTTCCCATCCTTGCTCATAATCCCCCAGCATATCGCCATTCGAATCGAAATGTCGTTTTCCAAATTCATCGTTTCGAAAACGGCTACCGATGATTAACCCCGGATGCTTCTCGCGGAGTTCCTTTTCCAGTTTATAGGTAAAGTCATAGGACTGAATCCAGGACTGATCCCAGGTACCATCAAACCAAAAACCTTTTATCTGAGGGTAATTTTGAAGAAGCTCCAATAATTGATTACGGGTATACTCTAAAAACTTGTTGAATTTTGCCTTTTCTTCCGGTGTAGAGGGCGCCTTTCCCATATAGTTTGAATTATTCCATTCCAAGATCGAAAAATACAAAAATACATCTATACCTTCGGCTGTGTAAGCGTCTACAACCTGTTTGACAATATCTTTTTTATATGGGCTTTTCTTAATGGTATAATCTGTGTATTTCCTTCGTTCTTCCCCGAAGAGTATGCCACAAAATTTCATGAGATCCACTGGGGGGTAATCGCTAAAAATCCGATTTTCTTAGGTTCCTATGTATGGAACATCTTTGATTTCGCAATACCAATTACCGGTCTTAATGTCAATCCCAGAAATTATAAAGGTCTGATTGCCTTTGACCGTAAATTGAAGAAAGATGGTTTTTATTGGTATAAAGCCAACTGGAGCAAAGAACCGGTGTTATATATCACGCAGCGACGTATGATCAACAGGGGTAATGAAATCACCCCTATCACCGTTTATTCGAACAGAGGAGAGCCAACATTGAACATCAATGGACAAACGATCAAAGGGGCCAAAATTGGCCAGACCAATGTACATTACATCTTCGAAAACGTGAAGCTAAAACGGGGGAAGAATACTGTTGAAGCAAAAGTAATCCAAAAAGACGGTAAGGTATTAACCGACACAATTGAATGGAACTATGCCCCCACATTTAAGCAAGGACCATCTGGACCAACAAAATCGAAAACAGAGCATGTAGGTTTATAATCACATTAGCAAAATAAGAGACAAAAAACGGGGGTAGCTTTTTGGCTACCCCTGTATTTTGTTTAAGGATATATCTACTGTCAGTTATAGTGATAATCATATCACTCTCCTTAATTTCAGAAAAGTATTAACCGATAAAAGCTGGTCGTTTACCGAGATTGTCTCGAGACTGGCCTAATGGGCATCGTATCCCTCTTATTTCCGCCCTATCTTTGAGTCATCAAATAAGAAATAAAAACATTAAAAATAAACATCATGGCAACTAAAACAACATTCAGCATCAACAGTAAAACAATTACTAAAGCTTTTCAAGATCTTTTTGATTCCTTCAAAAGCTCACGTTTAAAAGTTTCATCCAAGAATGGACAAGAATACTTAAATATCTCCTTGTTATTGGCTGTAATCATCGGAATTATTTTCCCTGTAGCTTTCATTGCACTGATTATTCTTAGCCTGATTGCACCTATTGAAATTGCAATCCTTCAAGAAGTAAAGGAAGAGCCTGCTAATCAAAAGATGATTGAGCTCAAATAAATAAAGCTTCTATACCTTATAAAGAGCTAGGGTTATCCAACGGTAGGATAGCCCTAGCTCTTCTCTTATTTCCTTTCTATCTTATCAAACGCTGTATTAGGGGACAAATTAAATGTAAAGTTCCCTTTTGAATCCACACCACCAGCACCTTTGACACGGGCTTTGATCTCATACTTCGATTGCGGGTTATAATTTGTTACTGTAAAATTGTAATAAAAAGGTTTGACCTTGTTGGTTCCTCTAAATTTATCCGCAAGTGCGTGATGTCCATCTTCTGCGATGACACGCCCGTCCTGCAGTAATTGTACAGCATCAATCTCCAGAAAATTCTTACCATCCACAAAGTGCTCAGCTTATAGCAAGAATTTCGTAAAATAAGCAGCGTAATAAATCAGCAAGCTTAGCATCCAATTGCTCGTCTGACTCGCCATTGCCGCCACCATAACGTCCGATAATAACGCCTTGTGGATCTATTAACACTTTTGTCGGTAACGAACTGACGCCATACCCCTGCGTTACATCTTTGCTACGATCAAAATTTGTCCCATCGAATTTTGCCCCACGTAAAACATGGTTCCAAATGCCAATTTCATCTTTTTCAACCGCCTTGTACCACTTTGCATGCTAACTATCATTATCCATAATAACAATAATGGCGGTCACTTGGTTTACAATGCCCCGTGACTATGGCACTACAGCATGCCAAATGTGACCAATAATGCTCCTAGCAATATACAAAAACCTCAGATACGAAAGTTTTGGAACAGGCGATGCTCTATACCAAAAGTGAGCAATAATACTTCTAGCAAGATACAAAACCTAGATACTGGAATTCTCGAAGAGAGGAAACGCCATACCGCTAGAACACAGTGATGGCTGCATGACCGCCTGCTATGGAAATGTACCATTACCACTGCGGGACAGTGACAGTTGTGAAACAGCTGCCGATTAATGGGGCTCACCGATGCCCCTGTGCTGTGATAACCAATAGGCGGAGGATAGGCAATAGCTTGTACATGGAATTACGGAAGTAGCTAAAACGAAGAAGCCCTTGGCTGTTTCCAGCAAGGGCTTCCG
>NZ_DDKA01000025.1:0-4668 GCF_002339225.1 Sphingobacterium sp. UBA2610 | reverse complement strand
TAAGAAATTATTCGCTAACCGCATTGATGAATCTCATTAATTCGATGATGACCAAATTTAAGAAGGCCGGTATTTTTTGTTATACCGGCCGCCTATTCTATTGGTTTAAAAACTAATATGCACCAAAATCTGCAAGATGAGAATAGAAGAAATCACCCCAGGAACTTGTCGATTCTATTTTAAGGTATTGGGTGTTAACGGAGGCATTCAGATCGACATTGATCCAGGAACCAGCAACTTTGCTCAGCTGCGTCGTTTTGATTAATGTCCAGCTTACACTATTTGTACTTGAGTAAATATTGACATCTTTCATCGCTCCATTTAAATTGTCGCGGTTACGGAAAGCAACTCCTTTCACGGTGCGTAATGCCCCCATATTGATGGAGAAGAAGTGAGGCTGCGGAGTTTGAGTGGACGACCAGGGCGTATGCCACACTGTACTTCTATTCATATCCAATACATTGCTCGCCGGTGATCCAGTCTCGTTACTATCGCTAGCGACAATTGACCAACCTGTTGTCGGTAAAAGTTTATAGGTAACAACCTTGGATAAATCGGGTACATTGTTAACGAAGTTATAAGCGTACCCTAAGGTTGTACGGCTTCCATTGGCATGGAGAAACCCTATTCTCATTTCGTAATTCCCTGTCAGATCATAAAAATCAGCTAATGGACACTCGAATCGAAAGCTATCCTGGCCAATTATTTTTGTGGCCCATTGTACGGCATCATAATCGTTGTTTACGCCAAAAGGCTCTCTATCATGCCAGACAACAATGTCATTGACCGGTTTTGTTGTCGTAAATTTCCCGGAAATGATAATCTTGTTGTTCACAAAGCTTGATGACAAGGATGTAATTTCTGCAGAAGCGGATGCATACCAGTCACTTCTTACCACAGTGCTAAATACTTGGCTATTGTTAAATGTTGCTGCTGTGGTACTGGTCAATGAGGTTGTGGAGATTCCATAGGTTGAATTGCCTGAACCCATTAAAGCCGTACCTAAAGTTGGTGCTAATGTTTTGTTCATCCTATTGTGACTGGCATTTAATCCGTGGCCCAGTTCGTGGATCATTCCACCGATCCACACAGTTGCTTTCCATCCAATATCGCCGCCTATTCCTAAGTTTTTAGCGTCCAGATTTACATAATCTAAGGCGTAGCAGCTGGTGCCTGTACCATAGAACGGCGGGCCTCCAGGATTAGCTGGATCTGTATTATACGTTGGAATAATAATTAGATTGTGCTCGCTTTTTTTTCCTGACGGATTTTGGTTAAAATAGCTGTCCACTTCTGCCTTCACTGCTCCGCTACCCCCTGAATATGGATAAGTAGCTTTGCCGTATTTTCCGGCGATGTAATGGATATTAATCAAACTGTCATTGAGTAGATCCAATCCGAAAGATTTTCTTCCGAAGCCTTCGCGATCCATATTATTTGCAAACATATTTTGAGCATCTAAGAGGATCTTGCTAAGACGCTTTCTGAAATTGGGAATGGAGTCAACATCATTTGGAACAAAATAGATGACATTCAGCTTATAGGGATTACTGCTCCATTCATTGGTTACCGAAGTTGTTGCTGCGTTTGCCTTTAGATTTCCTACACTTTCTTCGGTGTTAACCAAGGTCTTGTTGCAGGATGCAACCCCTAGTGCGAGGGTTGCAAGCATTAAATTTAAAAGTTTTCTTATAATGGTTTATATTGTGTATCAATAAATATAAATAAGGTTCTTTTATGGTGTGTAAAAAAAATAAACTTTTATCATAATTAGTTTAGTCAATCGATTGATTAATCAGCTTTGGAAATTGTTTTGTAACATTTTAATTCGTTTGGGTAGGAAATCATTAAGAATTAATAGGAAATGGACGATCTTTAACCGATGGTGTACTTGGCTTTCATCGTGGTCTTATTACATTTGATTGCATGAATAATTAAATCGTATGGAAAAAATCAAAAAACTGATATTACTGTTGGGCCAGCAGTTTTAGCTATGCAAAAAATGGAGAGAACAATTAAATTGACAGTATTTTTGCCCTATGACCAAGATCTGGTGTGGCGTGCATTGACGGAAGCAGACCTGCTTGGGGCTTGGTTTATGCCAAACGACATCGAAACCGAGACAGGACATTATTTTACGTTTAGGATGAAAGCCCAGAAGGGCTGGGATGGTATTACGCATTGCGAAATTATTTCGGCAATACCCAAGCAATATCTTGCGTATAGCTACCGGGGTGAAGCTACTGGTGAGAAAGCATTGGCCTGTGCCGGAATTCATTCGGATAAGGCAGATAAACTAACGAAAGGAATCTTCACAAAATTGGATACAGTGTTGAGCTTTTCATTAGAACCAACCTGTAGTGGGACTCTTTTTTTGAAAGTGAAACAGTCCGGTTATAAAGGCATTAAGCTGGTTTTGATCAGTTTTATTATGGAAATGGGCTGGAAAAAGCAGTTGCACAAAAAGTTACCCCATCTCTTGCAAAAGCTCAAAGCAGAGCTATAGAAACAATGATTAGTCCAATTTCTTTCTGAGCCATGTACGGACAGGTTCGTCATACCATTTCAAGCTGACATAGGCCAGTGCAATACTCGTCAGCAAAATCAATAGGGCATAAGGCAAGGCTGTCACTAGTGTCACATCCTTGTTATTGCTGATCCAGGCAACATAAAAATAGACCAAAGGATAGTGTACGAGGTATAGCGGGTAGGAGATGTCACCCAAAAACTTGCAGAGCTTATTTTCTATTCTGCTACTTGATATGTTACTTGTTCCCAAGTAAACAATCAAGGGAAATACAATGATAATGCATACAGACTCATATATCCCGTTCAACCAAAGCTGATCTGCTCCGCCTATACGAGGCATATACAACACAATGGCGATTAAAATACTGCAGTATAAAAATGCATGTCGGATACGGCTGGGATTGGTTATTCTGGATAGCAAAAGGCCCGCAAAAAAGGGATACATGGCGCGGGTGATTCCTATCCGCACTTGCTCAACATTTAACGTCCAGCCACCACTAACATCACCATTGGGACTTGTAATCGCCAAATGCGCGAGCGCCACAGCTGCGATAATGACCAAAATGCTTAAAGCTGTTTTGGATAATTTACGAATACCGATAGCATAGAGAATATTGGCAATATATTCAAAAAACAATGACCAGCCAACACTATTGAGCGGGTGCATTTCCTGCCAACCACGAATATCCAAAGAGAGGGGGACGGGGAGAATCGTATAACCGATGAGCATTACGAGAAGCATTTTCCAAATCGGGACGGTATGAATAAGTGGCCAGATGGTGGAATCGGTAAAGTAGAAGCCTATCGCGCCAAGAGTCATACCCAGTATAACCATGGGCTGAAGGCGTTCAATACGGCGTTTAAAGAAAGTGCCAATCGACATTGTACGCCAGCGATCATCATAAGCATAACCGATTACAAAGCCAGATAAAAGAAAGAAAAAGTCAACTGCCAAATAGCCATGGTTTACCAAGATATCGAGGTGACCTGTTGCCAATGGCTCGGTGAGATGAAAGGTGACAACGATAATCGCCGCCAATCCTCGTAGTCCGTCTAAAATGGGATAGTGTGGTTTTGTAGAAAGGTTTTTATTATTCATGGCTTCTGATTGTATTTCGAAGATGTCGATGGACTTGCTAATTGTTTATACATGTTATCGAATGAATGGGTGAAAATAGTGAAATAACACATTTGATTTTGATAATATTGTATCAAAATCCCGATGGTTAGTCTCATTTTGCTGTGACGCAGATTCGTTTATACGGATTCACTATTCTTGTTACTGGTCTATACCGCTAGCCAGCTTATTTTCTTGTCGATGAAGTATCGCGGTATTCAATACTCCAAATTTTTATATCTTGCTGTCCGATTCACAGAGGTTTTCTTTAATCGCTATACGCAATTAAACCACGTTGTTTATTACTACATGCAATGTCAAGGATGTCATCGATCAAGGTCCAGCACTTATTCTGCTCGTTTATGTAAATATGGGGCTAAATTGCTAAACGCCCGGGTAGACAGCAGCGTTATTAATATGGTTAGCTCGATCCCTTTTTGATGGCTGCCACACTTGGCTGACAATAAATAGCTAAGGAGGCATTAAAACTGATACATTCTAATACCAATTGGGAGGTAATAACAGTTTTCAATCATTTTTTAGACAGTGATTAGTCAGTATTTGTTCAGTTCCCACTGAGTAAGCACTGAACGAGCACTGAACAATCACTGAACAAGCACTGTACTAAATTAGAATCTGATCACTCTTTGATCCTCATTTACTGCAATTAAAGATCAAACAAAAAAAAGGAAAAGGAACTACGCTTCTGTGACAAAAAAAACTGTTTCGCGGTAATAGTTTATTTAGGTATAGAGATAAAGCGAAATGATCTTTTGACATCTTTCAAAGCATCTAAAACTGGAATGTTTTAACGTTGACTACTTACATTTTTAAAACTAATCCATATACATTTAGAATTATCGGCTGTTGGATATGGAAATATCATTATAGGAAGTATTTTGAACGGAATTAAAGAATTAAAGTCATTGCGTGAAAATAAATGACATCATTAAATCGAAGTAGGATAACCTGATAAACAAATTCCACATTGATAATTATGTGGATCATACCGAAAGTTTGGG
>NZ_DDKA01000019.1:490005-510750 GCF_002339225.1 Sphingobacterium sp. UBA2610 | reverse complement strand
TGGAAACAGTCAAGGGCTTCTTGCGTTTAGATACCTGCCTGTACTTCCCTGTACAAGCTATTGCATATCTGCCGTACCCCCCGACCGGCGCTGTTCCGCAGCAGTGTGACGCATCGTTATAGCCAGCATTTATTGTAAATCAAATATTCGGCGGTCACTACACAAGCTACTTGTAATCACTAGCAGCATGTCCTGTCTCAGCTATTACCCCAATGGTTTACGGATGTGAGAAAGTCTCGGTTTTTGGATATATCATTCGTATTTCTATTAGATAGGATTGAAAACTTTTTAACACCATAATTTTCGCTGTTGCCGATTTTATGTTGTAAGATTGCTACACCTTTGCCTGTAAAGGATGAATATATCGGCAGGAGCTTTGAGTTTGGTGTTTGAAACTATTGTGGGATATTTTATATGTATGAAGATTGGGATTAAAGGAGCATATAGAAATTATAATCCGTTCTATTTGAGATATTGAAACGACTCACATGTTGTATAATAGTGAAATATCAATTATTATATATTGGAAAGTGGAAAGTCGGGCACAGTAAGGAGGTATCTGTATTGCCAACGGTCTATATGGAATACAAATACCTGATGTTCTTGGCTATTACACTATACCCTGGAAGAATAGCTGCATTGCTTTAATCTTCTTCTGTATAAAAGTCGATCAACGAGGAAATATAAGGGTCTTCCCATCCATCCGAGATATTTTCAAAGTCTTCATCCGGTATATTTGTCTGCCTAATTTCCAAGGATGTCCCTTTTTTATGTTCATGCAGCTTTAATGTAACAATCGAAGGGTTGTCTGTTTCACCGAAGTACCATTCTTGCACAATTTTTGTCGAAGGTTCCAGTTCCAAGAATCGGCCAGTTATAGCACCATCCCATAAGGAGAATTCTCCGTTGATAGTAGCGTCTATGGACACTAGGTCTCCTGTCCAAAGACGAGCGGTAATTTCGGTCGTTAATGCAAGATACAGCTCCTCTGGAGTTGCAGGAATAATAGCATATTTCTTGAATTCTTTCATGATGCAAAGTTACTCTTTCTTGTAATTTACCACTTATTTTGACTTCATTTTTATTTATCTTAATTTTATCGCAAACTATTAGGACAACATGAGTAATTTTCTGCCAAATTCTTTAGTGAAAAAGTTAGGAGTGAATCCATTATTTGATACTGATGCATTTATTAAGATACATGAAGAAGGTATTCGGGCGACGGCAATACGCCTAAACCCTAATAAATTAGAAGATTGTCCGTTTCCTAATGCAGAACAAGTTCCTTGGTGTCATGTGGCTTATTATCTTCAGGATCGTCCAGTGTTTACGTTAGATCCTTTATTTCATGCTGGAGCATACTATCCACAAGATGCTTCTTCCATGTTCATAGATCATATTATTCGAAGTTTGAAGTTAAATGAAAGGAGTGTTCGGGCGTTGGACTTATGCGCCGCTCCAGGAGGAAAGTCTACTTTATTAAACAGTAGTTTGCATCCGGAATCGCTCTTGGTTGCAAATGAAATTATTAAAACTAGGGTTACCGTCCTGCAAGATAACTTAATGAAATGGGGAAATGCTAACACAGTAACGACAAATAATGATCCTGCAGCGTTTAATCGCCTTCCAGGATACTTCGATTTGATGGTTGTTGATGCCCCATGTTCTGGATCTGGAATGTTTAGAAAAGATACCGATGCCATCGATGAATGGTCCGAAGCTAATGTTAAGCTTTGTAGCGAAAGACAACAGCGAATTTTGGCTGAAAGCTTGGCGACTTTAAATAAGGGCGGATATTTGTTCTATTCAACGTGTTCTTATTCTCCGGAAGAAAATGAAGATATTGTCGATTGGTTACTGGATAGCGGTGATTTCGAATCTATTGAAATAGCTATTGAAGAGCATTGGGGAATTGATCATACAAGTTCTAATAAGCATCGTGCACACGGTTATCGATTTTACCCGCATAAATTAGGTGGAGAGGGCTTTTTTATTGCTGTCCTTAAGAAGATTGGCGAACAGGAAACGCTCAATAGAAAGCGAATTAAACCCGAAAAATCAGAGGTACCTAGAGGAATTCTAGATAATTGGATTTCGGATAGTGCCAGTTTTCATACTTTTCTTCATCATGAGGATGTATATGTTTTTCCAAAAATGTATGAACATGATCTAAAGTATCTCCAAAATGTACTTTATCTTAAGAATGCGGGAACTAATGTTGGGAAACTTAACAGAAAGGAGCTAATACCAAGCCATGCGCTGGCTTTGAGCATTCATTTGACCAAAGACTTCCAATTGGTGGAATTGTCGCTTGAGGATGCCCGCAATTATCTTAGAAAGGAAAATATAGCTGTGGATACGATTGGCGAAAATATTCAAGGATGGGCCATAGCAAGTTTTCAAGGTAAACCTTTGGGCTGGATGAAGGTATTGACCAACCGAATAAACAACTATTATCCAAAGGAATTGAGGATTGCAAATTTATAAGAGCTGGAGACATTGTACTCCAAGGGTAGTATATATAAAATTTGCTTAGGATAGGCTCACGATAATTGAGCAGATATCTTTAGCAACTTCTTCTTTCGATTTTAGGCTAAACTCACGGGTATTTCCAGACCGATCGATTATAGTGACTTTATTGGTATCCGTGGCAAAGCCGGCACCTTTATCTTGCATGGAATTGAGCACAATAAAATCCAGGTTTTTTCGAACCAATTTGTCTTTTGCATTTTCGAGTTCATTATTGGTTTCCAATGCAAACCCAACGAGTAACTGGTTTTCTTTCTTTTTGGCACCTAAAGTAGCTAGAATATCGGCGGTTTTCGTCAGCGCGATAGCGAATTCGTTTTCTTTCTTTTTTATTTTTTGGGTAGCGACTTCAACTGGAGTGTAGTCTGCCACAGCAGCGCTCATCACAACAATATCTGCTGCTTCAAAATATTCTTCGCAGGCGCTCAGCATCTCAGCTGCCGAGGTAACTGAAATCGTATAGACGCGCTCGGGTAATTTCAGGGCAGTCGGTCCCGATACTAGCGTGACGTCTGCGCCAAGTTCTTCAAGTTCTTTGGCGATGGCATAGCCCATTTTTCCACTTGAATGATTGCCAATGAAGCGGACTGGGTCTATAGCTTCATAAGTAGGGCCAGCTGATACTAATGCTTTCTTTCCTGCTAAGGGCAGTCCTCGCTCCGAAAATTTAACTAAGAAATCCATTATTTCTTCCGGCTCCGCCAAACGCCCCTCACCCACTAGACCACTTGCCAGTTCCCCTTTTCCCGGAGGAATGAGGATATTGCCATAAGAACTAAGCTTATTAATATTGGACTGTGTTGAAGGGTGTTTCCACATATCTAAATCCATTGCTGGAGCGAATAGTACTGGACATTTTGCTGATAGATACACGGCTGTTAAGAGGTTATCGCAAAACCCATTGGCCATTTTGGCCAAGGTATTTGCCGTTGCTGGTGCGACTAAAATATAATCTGCATTTAAAGCAATTTCGACATGATTGTTCCATTCCCCGGTATTCGGCTGATAATAATCTATTAAAACGGGGGTTTTGGAGAGTGTGGAAAGCGTAAGCGGGGTAATAAAGGCTGTCGCTTCTTTTGACATGACTACGTTAACTTTGGCTTCCGCTTTTACCAAAAGGCGGATAAGGGATGCAATCTTGTATGCGGCAATACTGCCGCATACAGCAATTACAATATTTTTCCCAGCTAAAGCCATTGTTTAAGTATTAGTCCTGCTCTTTTGAAGGATTTCTGTAGTACACTTTATCGTGTAAAAATTCATCAATAGCAACCAAAGTAGGCTTTGGCATACGCTCGTAATGTTTTGAAATCTCTATTTGTTCACGGTTTTCGAATACCTCTTCCAAGTTATCGTTGTTGCTCGCGAATTCAGCAAGTTTTCCATTCAATTCTTCTTTAATATCTACTGCAATTTGGTTCGCGCGTTTAGAAATAACTACAATAGATTCATAGAGATTGTCAGTGCCTTTGTCCAATTGTCTCAAGTCACGTGTGACTGTAGAGTTTGGAACTGAATTGTTATTTTTTTGACTCATCTTTTTGGGTATTTTCTTTTTCTTTTTTCGCCTTTTGTTCTTTAATATACACTTCCTGCTCCGCAACGGCCTTATTATAATCCTTCACTTGAGAGAGGGCGGTTTTAATCCCTTTTTCAGAATTCTCACGAAGAGATTCTGCCTCTTTCATATGTTTGCTATTCGGAAAATTACTTGCGAAGCTACGGTAATAATCCAAGGCATCATCAAATCTGCTTTCTTGTTTCAGGAAGAAACTTTTTGACGCATAGATGTATTGTGCTTTTAAGGTTAAAAACTCAATCTCTTCTGCGTATTTTGTATCAGGGTATTCTTTTAATACATTCTGTAATGCGATGACAGCTGCCCTATAATCATCCGTAAGACCCATGTCATAATACAGTCTTGCATTAGCAAATGCTTTAAGCTCAAGTTTATCTCTTAATTTCTGAATAAGATCTGCGGCTTCTTTGGACCGTTCCGATTCGGGATAGAGATTGACGAAGAGTTGTAATGCATCAATTGCCTTTCTTGTATTTGCTTGATCTAACGTCGATCTCGGAGAATCCAAGTAATAACAATAGGCATGCATAAAGCGACATTCCTCTGCTCTTGCACTATTTGGATAAACATCCGCAAAATCTTTAAAGTGAAATGCTGCAGATGTATAATCTTTCAGACGGTAGTTGGCAAATGCCAAATAATAGTAAATATTTTCTGCTTCAGCTTGTCCACGGAATTTGGTCCGCAAGTCATCAAACAAAACTAACGCCTTTGTATATTTCTTTTTCTCATAAAGTTTTACGGCCTCTTCGTACTTTTGAGCGATGTTATTGCTTGCGCGCAATTTCTCAAATTTACTTTTACAGCCAGTAAATACCAATAGAAACATCATGCCGGCACAGATAGCCGCTATACGCCTATTTAAAAACATTTTACAAAGATAAGTGAATTTGTTATACTAATCAATTAAATTTTACTGCGCAATATAGTTTAATAATTATTTGATCGCAAAAACAACATTTCTTATTAACATTCTTTAACTCGATTGTAGCTTGGAAGAGGGTATATTGTCATATACTTGTTGTTTTTCCAATGGTAGCGAAGCCTAAAAATACACATTTTAAAATATTTGATTATCTTTACATATTACAATCATTGAATAGCATTAAGAGTATGACTTTAAAAGAAAAAGTTGAGCAAGCATTAGATACCTTGAGACCATATTTGGAGACTGATGGCGGAAATGTGAGTGTTGAAGAGATTACAGCGGATAATGTCGTGCGTTTAAAATTATTGGGAGCATGTGCTTCATGTTCAATGAGCATTATGACCTTTAAAGCTGGTTTAGAGCAGGCAATTAAGAAAGCTGTTCCTGAAATTACAGCAGTAGAGGCTATTAATTTAACAGATCCAGATTCCCCAGAAGCAACTTTACCCTCTGTTAATTAGTTTTTCTATTAACACAATTTAACGGCTAGTTCGGCTACTTTTGTTTAAATTTGTTCTATGAAGTTGCTGGTTTCTATATTATTTGCTGTATTTATACTTTTTTGTTCCGCTGCATTACAAGCGCAGGAAAGGAAAATTATTCAATATTCCGGTATCGTAACAACGGTTGGGTCTGGACTTCCTGTAGGTTATGCGACTGTCACTAATTTATCTTTCCGAAATGAAGCATTTGCTGCAAATAACGAGGGCTATTTCTCTTTTGTGGCACATGTAGGCGATACAATTCGTTTTACCTCTGTCGGTTTTGATCCTTTAGTTGTCACTATTCCTGAGGTTTCTGGAGATAAATATACCGCAAATATCATTATGCAAAATCTAGTGACGGAACTTCCGATGGTAACGCCCTATCCTTGGGCAAGTATAGAAGAGTTTAACATTGCATTTATGAATCTAGACGTTTCCGAAGATAACATCGTTAGAGTAAGAAGATCCTTGTCGTATGAGTCCTTGTCTGCAATGGCAGCTGTAATACCACGTGACGGAAATGAAATGCGTTCAATTAATAATGCGCAGAGCTTTAATACCATGAATAATAAAGTCATCAACCAACGTTATGCTAATCCATTGTTAAATCCTTTTGCATGGGGCAGTTTAATCCAACAGATTACAAAAGGAAGTCAAAGCCGAAAAAGTTCAAGTTATTAATCAGTCGATTTCAGTTTATTGAGTTCTCTCACACTTAATTTAGCGGAGAAATAGGAAACTAGACCAGAGATGCCAATGACTGTTATGAATACTAAAATGTAATCACTCCACTTACTTACCATAGGGTAGCTGTCAATAATGGTATTCGCTCCATCTTCTACACGAATGATTCCATAGACTGACTGAATATAGTTGAATATGCCGCCTATCAATAGACCTAATACACAACCGATAATAGCGATCATAAGACCTTCATAAAAGAAGATACGTTGAATTAGATTATCAGCCCCACCCAAACCTTTCAGGATCGTCATATCCTTTTGTTTGTCCAGTACAAGCATGGTTAAGGAACCTACAATATTAAAGATTGCAATCACACTGATTAAGGTCAGGATAAAGAAGACGACCCAGCGTTCAACACGTACATTTTTATATAAGGTGGGGTTTTGTTTTTCCCTATTCTTTACAATATAATCTGGTCCTATTTTCTTTTGTAATGTCTGCCCAAATAAGTTGACATCTATACCATCTTTTAGGTAAAATTCGATCGATGAAACGCGGTCATATTCTCCGAGAACCTCTTTAGCAAATGAAATCGGTGTAATTATCAAATTGTCAAAATCTTGTTGATAGCGCATTACCCCTACAGGAGTTATGGATCGGATGTTGAACTCTTCAGCAGGATTGGAGGAATTTTTTACCCCTTTTCTCGGTGAATACACTTGAATTTGTCCCGAAGAGTTCTGCATAGGAATCGCCAGATTTGCCTGTACGCTAGCCCCTAGAATTGCGAGGTTAGTCGAGTCATGAGTAAGTTTGTATTGGCCATCTACGAGGATACTGTCTCCGGTCTTCTTACTTAGCGATTGAGGTTCGACACCTTTTATATTTGCAATAAATTGTCTATTTGAATATTGTAACAATACCTTCTCTTGTAGAACCTCCGTATAATGAACCACATTAGAATCTTTTCGTAATTCGCTGAAGATAGCCTGTTTGCTATCAAAAAGTTTGCCTTTCTTGGGTTCAATCTTCAGCTCAGGAGCAAACTTACTGTACATGGATAGTATCAGCTGTTCCATTCCATTGAATGATGATAACAAAATGATTAATGCGGCACTACTTACCATTACGCCAATCACACTAATTGAAGAGATGATATTAATGGCATTAACTGATTTCTTAGAAAACAGATATCTTTTTGCAAATAGAAATGGCAGGTTCATGACTTTTATCCTTGGATAAATGGATTAGAATTTTTTTCGAAGCCAATCGTAGTCGATGGGCCATGCCCCGGATAGACGATCGTGTCGTCGGGCAAGGTATAAAGTTTTGTTTTTATGCTATCCAAAAGCTGCTGGTGATTTCCCCCAGGAAGATCAGTACGGCCAATGCTATTGCGAAATAGAACATCTCCTCCGATCAAGAATTTTTGATCAGCTGAATATAAGCAAATATGTGCAGGGGAATGTCCAGGCGCAAGAATGACCGTTAGCTCATCATCATCTAAATGAATGGTATCATCCTCATTTAGAAATGTTTCCCCAATTGGGGAAATGTCATATCGGATGCCCATTTGAGGAGCATAATTCTGAACCGCTACTAAAATTGGTACCTCACCTTCGTGAAACTGCGGAAGCAAGCCAAATTTTTCATGGACAAAACTATTCCCCAATACATGGTCAATATGACAGTGTGTATTTAATAGGAGTGTCGGCTTGAGTTTATTGTTTGCGATGAAAGCTAGGAGTTCTTGCTGATCTTGCTCGCCGTACATCCCAGGATCAATGATAATGGCATTTCCTGACTCGTTATAAAGTAGATAAGTATTCTCCTGATAGGGATTGAAAGTGAATGTTTTGATCGTAAGCATAGTGGTAAAATTACAGTTTTTATTGATTTCTTACTATTGAAAGGTCAACTATTCCAGATTTCCCAGTTTTTTTCTGCTTGTAGAACCAACATTTCATACCCGTTTTTGATTCTGGCACCTTTTTCTTTGCTTTTTCGAAGAAACGTTGTTTCCTCTGGGTTGTATATGAGATCATAACAGAGGTGATTCTCAGTTAAGAATTCGTAAGGAATTTTCGGATATTCTGCTGTATTGGGAAATGTACCAACCGGTGAACAGTTGATAATCAAAGTATGGTCAGCTAGGATAGCACGATCAATTTCATCATAAGTGAGCTGGCCTGCCTGTTTGGTTCTGCTTACTAAAGTATGTGTTATTCCAAGTTGATTCAGGGCATAAATGACAGCTTTTGCAGCGCCCCCATTACCTAAAATCAAAGCCTTCTTATCCGCTTGGGGATTTAATAGCGGCTTTAGCGATGCCTCAAAACCATAGGCATCTGTATTGTAGCCTTTAAGATGTGTTATGCCATCTGATGTATGGCTGATTCGAATACAGTTTACAGCTTGTATTGCATGAGCTTCTTCCGAGAGCTCATCCAAATAATCCATAACCTCTATCTTATAGGGAATGGTCACATTGACACCGTAAAAGTCTTTATTGGAAGCAATTATTGTAAAATCGGCTATTTGAGCAAGTGGATATAAATCATAATCCACATCGGTAATACCCTCTTGATGAAATTTTTCTAGATAATATTTTTTTGAAAAAGAATGCCCTAACGGGTATCCTATTAAGCCTAATTTTTTCATTTGAATTGCGAAAAGTACGTTGTGGGAACAGGAATATATTTTCAATTTTAATATCCGGTCATTGCTATGCAATGACCGGATATGAGCCTCTAACATGTTAATCTTTCGGCTTTGTATATTTTTTTACAATTTCAGTAATAATCTGATTCCCTTGTAGCTGTGGAAGGTAATCAAAAAGAATATGATGCTTATCGGGATCCGTCGCCAGACCAAGCTCTAAAAAGTTCAGCGCTTCATTGTATTGTCCATTGGCAAATAGATAAGCAACCACACGATAGTACAGCTCTGCAGCATTTGGATTTTGTGTGATGGCATCGGATATTACATCAATGGCTTCTTCAATTTTACTTTGTTCAAATAGAATGGAGGAATAATCGAGCCACGCATCTATATCTGTTGGGTTCAAAGCGACTACCTTTTTATAGGCTTCTTCTGCAAGATCTATTTGTTGTAGTTTGTATCGGGCATCGGCAATCGCAAACCAGTAATCGGGGTTTGTATCTTCCAGCTCCAATGCTTTTTTATAGAAATGAAGAGATTCAAAATAACGCTCTTCGAAATCTAAGGTGACCCCAATACCGAACCAGGCATCAGCAAGCTCCGCATCTAATTTGACTGCTTTTTTATAATAATTGCGGGCTTCCTCCATCTGCTCAAGTTTCTCATAACATTCGCCAATCGCACAATAGGTATCAGCACTTGGTTGCTCATATTCAAATGTTTGTTTGTATACGTCCAATGCTTCCTGATAGCGATCTAGATTAACAAGAGCGTTCCCCTTATTGAAATAAGCTGAAGAAAAGTCTTCTTTAATTAATATAGCATAGTCATAAGCATCCAGAGCTTCCTCAAACCGGCTTATTTTATGGTAAGAATTTCCTAGATTATACCAAGCATAATAGGAGTATGGGTCTGAATCAATGTACTTCTTATAAAAGGAGATACTTTCTTCCTGTCTATCCAATATATCATAACAATAGGCCAATTCATAGAGTGCTTCTTGGTAATCCATATTGAGCTCAAGTGCTTTCTTTAGATAAATTATTGCTTTGTCATAATTCATTTGCGCTTGAAAGATCATCGCAATATGGAAGTAGACTTCATCTTTATTATCTAATAGCGGAAGTGCCTTGAAGAGTTGTCCCAAAGCATTATCAAACTGGCCGATACTGCCTAATATGCCACCGCGGATCAAGAAGATGTCTCCTTCTGAAGCTTCCAATAATTCCGCTTTATCAAGCGCTGCAAGTGCATTCTGATATTGTTGAATCGTTGAAAACAGTTGTGCCTGTTTCAATAGGAAGGTAATATCAAAAGGGTGTTGGCTGATCGCATATTCGGTAACCTGTAGGGCCTTAACAGGGTCATTTTTTTCAGCGTAGTAATCAATAATTCCTTCAAAAGCCTTGGAGTCAAAAAAATACTGATCCTCGTTTCGAAGCATTTCCTCATATCTGTCCACCGAGATTTTTCTTTCTTCGGGGTTTTCAAATTCAAAATCCTCTTCCATTCTCAAAAGTTTAAAACCAGTATTCTGTTCTTTAATTCAAAATACTAATTTCTTATCTAATTTGTTCGAACTAATTTTCCACAAATCGGATATCCTCCACAAAGTTAAGGATAAATACGGGTAAAATAAAAAAGCCGGCTTTAAAGCCGGCTTCTAATATAATGGTATAAGTTATATACGATTATTTTTTGATCTCAACACGACGGTTTTGAACACGACCTTCTTCAGTAGCATTAGATGCAACTGGGTTTTTCTCTCCGTAACCGTTAGCAGTGATGCTTGATGAAGAAACACCAGCGTTTACTAAATATTGTTTTACAGAGTTCGCACGGTCTTTAGATAAAGTCACGTTATAAGCTTCAGAACCTTCAGCAGAAGCATAACCATCTAATTGTACAGATGAATTGTTATCACGTAACTCTTTAGCCAATTTGTCTAATGTAGAGTAAGATGAAGTTTTCAATACTGAGCTATCAAATTCGAATTGAATTGGAGCGTAGTAACCGTTAGAAGTAACGTTGTTAGCAACTGGCTCTGGGAATTTGATTGGACATCCTGAACCATCTACTGGAGTACCAGCTGGAGTACCAGGACATTTGTCAAATTTATCAGATACACCGTCACCATCAGCGTCAGCGCTTAATGTGTTAACAGTACCTTCTAAAGTGCTTACACGTTGTTTCAACGCTTCAACTTCGTTTCTCAATGAAGGATCTTTCAACTCATCATACAATGTAGCAACTGGGTTAGCAAAAGTCAAGTTTTGTTTGTCTTTCGAACCTAAAGTGAATTCTAAACCAGCCATCACTGTAGAGAATTTACCTTTGTAATCTGTACGAGCGGGACCATATAATAAGTTATCATCAGTAAAGTTCATTGTATAACCTAAATTCAAGGCAACAACTTCTGATAATTTGAATTTAGCACCAACACCTACAGGAACGAAAGCCGTTAATTTGTTATCACGGTCACCTTTGAATTCACGGTCACCGAAGATTTCAGATCCCCAATTACCTTTATTGTTATAAACCTCTGTTCCAGAAAAGTCTTCATTTCCAAATTGAACAGGATTATTAGCCAATACTCCTAAACCTACTTTAGCGTAGAAGTTAACCGCATTTTCTCTTCTTAAGAAATCAATAGTTCCTAATTGAAATACACCATTAATGCTAGCTGCCCAATTTACATCAGTTTGTGCAGATTTAGCAACACCATTACGATTAGTTCCAGAACCAGCTTCAAATCCGTTAAATCCGTCAAGAGCTTTGTTGTAAGTTTTGATCTTACCACGGTTTGCTTCTAATTCTAAACCAAAAGTGTGAGAGAATTGTTTACGCACTGTCAAACCATAATACTCGCCTACTTTATTTTGGAAGTAACCTACTTTCTGTCCAAAGGCATTAGATCCAGGAAGAATGGTATTAGGTGTAGTGATACCACCTTGAACTCCGATAGACCAAGTTCTGTATTGTGATCTACCACCGAATACTTGTTGAGCTTGTGCTGTACCAGCGAAACCTAAAGCGGCAACTAATGTAGCAGCAACTGCTGTTTTTTTAATTGTAGAATAGTTCATACTCTTGTTTTTAAGGTTATTATTAATTTTAATTGTTTTCAAATTTAATTATCGTATTAACACATGGAATAGTACAATTGCCGTGCCAAAGTCTTAAAGTTATGTTAAAATTTTGTTTTTGCTATATTTTGTACTAAATTAAGTATTTAATGTGAAACAACAAAACAAAAATCCGGTACGAAAGTACCAAATTTTTGTTTTGTTTCAATAGGTTTAAGAAAAAAATTAAGTATTTTTTTCTAAAGCAAATAATGTACGACCAATAACGACAACGCGCCCAACAAAGCTGAAACCGGAATGGTTAATATCCAAGCCCATAACAAGCTGATTGTTACCCCCCAACGTACTGCTGATACACGTTTGACAACACCAACACCGATGATTGCACCTGTAATGGTATGCGTAGTTGAGGCTGGTATCCCAAAATGTTCTGTGATACCCAAGGTGACAGCTCCTGCAGATTCAGCACAAACACCTTCCAAGGGTGTTACTTTTGTAATCTTGGTTCCCATCGTTTTAACAATTTTCCACCCACCGCTCATTGTTCCGGCAGCGATTGCTGCGTAACAAGTTAATGGAATCCATTCAGGCATGTGTTCAGTCGTTGGGACATAGCCACCAGCAACCATCGCTACAAGGATAATTCCCATGACTTTCTGCGCATCATTACCTCCATGTGCAAAGCTCAAGGCGGCAGAAGAAACAAGTTGCAATATCTTGAACCATTTTTCGGCAACACTTGGACGGGAGTTTTTTGCCAGGTTGATTACAATCAATGTGATGATAACCGATATCGTCATACCTATAATAGGGGCCAGTACGATAAATGCAATAATCTTTAAGGTTGCATCAATATTGATGGCGTGGATAGGATCTGCGCCAAGAATAAAAGCGTATGCCATACCCGATCCTGCAAAACCTCCAATAAGTGTATGGGATGAACTGGATGGCACACCATAGTACCAGGTAAATAAGTTCCAACCGATTGCTGCAAGTAACCCCGCAAAAATAACTTCTAAGGTAATGTATTCTTCCAATACTGTTTTTGCAATGGTATTGGCTACTTTATGATCTGTAAAGTAGAAGTAAGCTGCAAAGTTGAATATCGCAGCCCATAAAACGGCCATTGCTGGCGTTAAAACTTTTGTTGATACAACTGTCGCAATAGAATTGGCGGCATCATGGAATCCATTGATGTAGTCAAAAGCAATCGCAAGGACAATTACAACAACGAGTAATGTTGACATCATAATCTCGTAGAATTTTTGTGCACTTAAATCGAATGATTATGCGTTTTTAACCAGAATGCTTTCTAATACGTTAGCAACATCCTCACATTTATCGGTTGCATCTTCCATTGCAGATAACACTTCCTTGTGTTTAATTAATGAAATTGCATCTTTTTCAAATTCAAAAAGGTCAGCTACAGCTTTATCGAAAATATAATCCGCTTTGTTTTCTACGCTATTGATGCGAACACATGAATCCGTAATATTGCGGATATTTTTCAAATCTCTAAGCTCATGAATAGCTTTTGATACATGTTCTGTAGCTTCGACTAGTAAGTCAGCAATTTCAATCATTGGCTCGGTGGCCTTTTCAACCTTGTAAAGGTCCATTCTATTGGCGGCTCCATGGATAAAATCTGCGACATCGTCCAATGAGCTTGCCAAAGAGTGTATATCTTCGCGGTCAAAAGGAGTGATAAAGTTCTTTCCCAGCTCCAAATGAATTTGATGCGTGATGTTGTCGCCTCTATGTTCCAAATCTTCCACTTTGCGTGTTAATTCCTTTTTCTTTTCAGGGTTGCTTGAGTTAACAATATCTTTTAACAACTTTGACATCTCGATCAAGTTGTTGCCGGCTTGTTCAAACAAAGGGAAGAATTTTTTATCCTTTGGAACGAAGTATTGAAAAATGCTATTTAAAGACATATCTTAAATTTATTTTTGCAAAAATAATACCTTAATGTTAAGTTAATGTTAACATTGATTTTGTTTAAACACAAAAGTGTCATCAATTGTTTAATTACCGGACTGAACTTTTTGTAAAGTAAAGCCGAATGTTGTTCCAATGCCCTCTGTACTACGCACATTTACGTTTTGCTGATGTGCTTCGACAATGTGCTTTACGATAGCCAATCCTAATCCTGATCCTCCAATATCGCGTGATCGGCTCTTATCAGTTCGAAAAAAGCGCTCGAATACACGGCTCAGATTTTTTTCTTCGATGCCATAACCGTCGTCTGTAATTTCGATAAGAACCTGTTCAAACAGTGGGAAAATCTTAATTTTCGTTGTCCCGCCCTCTTTTCCATACTTTAGGGAATTATCTATCAGGTTGTATAATACCTGATGAATTTTATTTCGGTCAGCTTTAACCCAATGGGGTGTACCCACTTTGGGTTTGAATTCTATTTTGATATTGTGTTGTTTAGCTTTGTCTTCAAGAGAGTAGGTGGTGTCTTTAATGAGGTCGACGATATCGAATTTTTCTATATTCAGGACCATTTTTCCGGATTCCAGTTTGGATATTTCATCAAGATCCTGAATCAGGTAATTTAGCCGGTCTAGATTCCGGGCAGCCTTATCTAAGAAATTCTTGGCCATTTCCATGTCTTCTTCCATCAGGCCATCTTGCAGGGTCTCAATGTAACCTTGAGTGGCAAATAAAGGCGTCTTGAATTCATGAGAAATGTTGGATAAAAACTCTCTTCGGAATTTCTCCTGTGATTTTAACTGCTCTATCTCATTTTTTTTATCTTTTGCCCATGCTTTGACTTCGTTCTCAGCATCTGTGATAGGATCCTCACTGACATGTTCTCCGATAGCATCTTTAAGATCCTTACCGAGTTTAAGGTTATGAATTAATTTATACATCGTATTGAGTCTACGATATATATATTTTTCAAATAGATAGTTAAATAGAAGGAAACTCGTTACCACAGCAACAAAGAAAATGATCAGCGCTGTCTGTAGGTCATGTTTATAATAAAAGCTGATCGTAGATATTGCAATGCCGACAGCTGCGGAGTTTGCCAGTAGTAATTGTTTAAAGTTCATTTGCAGAATAAAAAAGGCCCCTGATTTGGAGCCTAAGTTACTTATAATGATATTAATAAATTGTTAAAATTTTCCGATAATCGTTTTTGCTCCAGTAACCTTGTCACCAATGTTAACATTGATTTCAGTGCCTAAAGGAAGAAATAAATCTACGCGGGAACCGAATTTGATAAAACCAAACTCATTGCCTTGCACGACTTCGTCTTTTTCTTTTACATACCATACAATGCGGCGCGCTAAGGCTCCTGCTATTTGGCGGAAAAGAACCTCCCGACCAGCCTTATCTTTGACAACGACTGTTGTTCTTTCGTTATCTGTAGATGATTTGGGGTGCCAAGCCACCAGAAACTTACCGGGATGGTATTTAAAGAACGTGACTAAACCACTGATTGGGTTTCTGTTGACATGCACATTGACAGGAGACATAAATATAGATACCTGTATACGCTTATCATGGAAATACTCATTTTCCTCAGTTTCTTCGATAACAACAACTTTTCCATCCGCTGGACAAAGAATCACGTCATCCTGCGGGTTGACCACTTTTTTGGGACTTCTGAAAAACTGGACAACTGTAATGAATAGGAATGCTGATAGCGCATAAATAAACCATTTGGCATATTGCGGAGCGTCATAATAATCCGCAACGGCATTGATAATGAAGATAAAAAGTACAGCGATCGCTAATGTGGTGTATCCTTCTTTATGAAATTTCATATCTATTTATTTCTGCAAAGATAATTATTTACTCGAATTGTCTATTTGTCTTTCGATTTTAATTGAATGGGTATAGATTTTTCCATCGTTACCCTGTGTGATCCCACCAGACACTCTGATGAGGTCGTCTTGAGGCTGGTTGTCTTTATACGTAGGGAAATAGAAGTCAATACTTCTCGCAATACGGCTCAAAATGCCATCGAAAGATTCGTTTCCGGAATCTGATGTTAACTTGAGACTTTTTAGATTAGCCATTCCGGTTTTCTTTACTTCCACGAGGTAAGAAAAATTAACCTGCTTGGTGATATCTAGTCCGGTTTTATTGAGATTGTCATTAAAACGTTTAGTTAAGAAAGCATAAAAATTGGAATAATCATCAAAGCTGCAAGACTTACCGTTAAATAGTTCCGCTCGTATAAAATAGTCATAAGGGAGGATGCTTAGCGACATGAAATCCTCATTATTTAGGTCGCCATTGTCGTCATATGTCATTGTGAGTACACCATTTGCAAAGCGTTGTGTCATAGCATAAACGGGTTGCTGACCCACATTGTAGAAATATGTATTCCAGTTTCCCTGTGGCCTGCCGCTTTTTACCTTTCCTTTGCGTAGATAGAAATCAAACCCAAATTCAGTAAATCCTTCAAACGGAATAGAAAATTCATAATTGCCTTCGCCATTTATTACTTCCTGTTTGCCCCTGTTGTCCCAGTAATCTTTTATAAAGTAGCCTTGTTCACTATAAGTTATGGTCAATAGTGGTTTTCCGTCCGGATAGTAATATTTCCAATCACCGATCGGATGGTTATTCTGGAAATTTACTTCCCATTTCAGCACTCCATTTGGATGGAAGGCTTGAAATACGCCTTCTTTTTTGCCATCTTTATAGGAGCCAATGAGTATTCTCGCTCCATTTGGCGCAAAATCGCGAAACTCTCCGTCAAAGACTTGCTTTGCAAAATCAAATTTGCTCACACGTTCAATCGTTTTAAACTCGCACTCTTTTGAAACCAAATAATAATATTTGTCAAAATAAAAACGAATCAATCCCTGGTCTAATTTTTCATAGAATACAGGTTTTTCATCCTGTGCATACAGGTTTGTAAAGCTGCACACAGACAATAATAATAAGATATGGATGAATTTTTTTATCATAACTTTAGTGTGCTTCTAGCCAATTTTTGCCTTCTCCAATTTCTACGATCAAAGGAACACTTGTTTTTATAGCATTGGACATCTTGTCCAAAATAATTTTTTTGAATACCTCGATCTCGTCTTTAGGTACGTCAAAAACCAATTCATCGTGCACCTGCATGATCATTTTGCCTGTTAAACCTCGCTGCTCAATTTCCTTCTGAATGGCGATCATGGCAAGTTTGATCAAATCTGCCGCCGATCCTTGGATCGGAGCATTAATTGCGTTTCTTTCAGCGAATCCGCGAACGGTGATGTTTGCAGAATTGATATCTCTCAAATAACGTCTTCGTTTTAAAATTGTTTCAACGTAACCCTTCTCTTTTGCAGACTCGACGGCATCACTCATGTATTTTTTTATACCTGTATATTGGTTAAAATATTCATTGATGATATCGGATGCTTCTTTACGAGATATGCCAAGGTTTTGGGAAAGGCCAAACGCCGACTGGCCATAGATAATGCCGAAGTTAACTGCTTTCGCATTGCGACGTTGTTCAGAAGTAACGGCATCAAAATCCACATTATAGACTTTCGCGGCTGTTGCCCGGTGGATATCGTGACCTTGACTAAATGCTTCCATCATATTCTGATCTTTACTGAGTTCGGCAATCAGGCGGAGTTCAATCTGTGAATAATCGGCTGAGAGGATCACGTTGTTTTCAGATCTTGGGATAAAGGCTTTTCTGACTTCTCTCCCCCGTTCGGTACGGATCGGGATATTTTGCAAGTTCGGATTAGTTGAGCTCAGACGGCCTGTTGCGGCAACCGCTTGATTGTATGACGTATGAATGAGCCCTGTTTCTGGGTTTATCAATTCAGGTAGCGCATCAACATAGGTAGATTTGAGTTTTTGCATCTGCCTAAAGTTCAAGATATCTTGGACGATATCTGATTTATGGGCCAATGCCAATAACACATCTTCACCTGTTTTATATTGTCCCGTTTTTGTTTTTTTAGCTTTAGGATCCAGTTGCAGTTTATCGAATAAGACTTCTCCCAATTGCTTAGGGGAGGCGATATTGAAATTTACGCCCGCTTTCTCAAAGATGGATTCCTCGAGATTTTTAATGTCCTGCTCCAGTGTTTTTGAAAACTCTTCAAGTGCCGGAACATCTATTTTTACACCGTTTCGTTCAATTTCAGCGAGTATATAGACTAATGGGAATTCGACATCCTGAGCGAGCTGCATGGTGTTGGTCTCGACAAGAAGCGGGTGAAACACATTTTTTAGCTGCAGGGTAATGTCTGCATCTTCAGCAGCATATTCTTTTATTTTTTCGACTTCAACGTCGCGCATATTCCCTTGCTTCTTTCCCTTTTCACCGATAAGTTCGGTGATTGATACCGGGCTGTAATTCAGGTAATTTTCTGCAAGTACATCCATCCCGTGGCGGGTATCTGGATCAATTAGATAATGTGCAAGCATGGTGTCAAAAAGGGAACCTTGTACCTTTACACCATAGCGTGCTAATAACAAAATATCGTATTTGATGTTTTGTCCTATTTTCTCGATGTTTGGGTTTTCTAGAACTGGCTTGAAAATATCGACTATAGCTTGAGCACCCTCACGATCGGCAGGTGTTGGGACATAATACGCTTTAGCGTTTTCAAAAGAAAATGATAAGCCCACAATATCGGCAAGGTTTGCATCCAATCCTGTTGTTTCTGTGTCGAAACAAAAACTATCTAAAGACGCAAGCTGTTCGGCTAGCGCTACTTGTTTTTCCGCTGTGTCGGCCAAAACATACTCATGTGCTGTATTATGTATATTATTTATTGCGACATTTTCGACACTGATTTCAGTGACAATTTCGGTCGTGGTAATTGTCGTCGTTGTTGTCGAAAATAAATCCATTTGCCCATTTGTAGGAATGCTCTTGTCAAGTACGGAGAATTCATCGCCGAAAACTCGTTTTCCAAGTGTTCGGAATTCCAATTCTGCAAATAGTGGTTCAAGGATTTCTTTGTTTGGATCTTCCAGTTCTAGGGATTTTTCATCAAGTTCAATGGGTACATCCAATAAAATAGTGGCTAATTTTTTGGAGATAAGCCCTTGTTCTGCAAAATTCTCCACATTCTCGCGCATTTTTCCTTTAAGCTGATCCGCGTTAGCGATAATGCCTTCGACAGATCCGTATTCCTGAACAAGTTTTTTCGCTGTTTTTTCTCCAATTCCAGGTATACCAGGGATATTGTCCACGGCATCGCCCCAAAGACCAAGGATATCGATGACCTGGCAAACGTCAGAAATTTCCCATTTTTCAAGAATCTCTTTGACACCTTGTACTTCTGCTCCATTACCCATGCGTGCAGGTTTATAGATAAAGATATTTTCAGACACGAGTTGCCCGAAATCTTTATCCGGTGTCATGCAATAGACCTGAAAATCTTGCTTTTCAGCCTTTTTTGCCAGCGTACCGATAATATCGTCGGCCTCGTATCCATCCATGGTGATGATCGGAATATTGAAGCCCTCAATTAAGCGATTGATATAGGGGATAGAGGCCGCAAGGTCTTCTGGCATAGATTCGCGATGTGCTTTATAAGCTTCAAATTCAATATGTCGTGCGGTAGGTGCCGCCGTGTCGAACACTACTGCTATGTGGGAAGGTTGCTGATTTTTCAATACATCCAATAGGGTATTGGTAAATCCCATGATTGCTCCCGTATTTAACCCTGTTGAGGTAATTCGGGGAGTTTTGCTCAATGCAAAATAAGCTCTATATATAAGAGCCATTCCATCTAGAAGAAATAGTTTTTTCACAAAATTGAATTTTAGTCTCCTTACAAAGGTAAGAAATTCATCAAAGGGTAAGTTTAATAAATTTTTCCGATTTTTGTACTATGACACATTTAATGCAACAGGATTTATGAGAGGACTGGTAACTAAATCGACAGGGAGTTGGTATCAAGTTTTGGGCGAAGATGATAAAAGATACGATTGTCGTATTAAAGGAAAGTTTCGTACTAAAGGAATAAAAACGACTAATCCTGTTGCTGTGGGTGATTGGGTACATTTTGATGTGGAACCTGATCAGGAAAGTGCGGTCATTCACGAACTGGAACCTCGTCGAAATTATATCATTCGAAAATCCGTCAATCTGTCTAAGCAAACTCAAATTATCGGAGCAAACCTGGATCAAGCTTTTTTAGTGGTGACACTTGCCTCGCCGCCAACATCTTTAGGTTTTATCGATCGCTTTCTAGTAACAACGGAGGCTTACGGAATTCCTGCCGTAATTATTTTCAATAAATTGGATCTTTTTAGTGATGAGGGGTTGGAGATATTGGCAGACTATAAAGCTATTTATGAACATATTGGCTACCCCTGTTTCGAGGTTTCTGCGTTAACCGGTACCAATATCGACGTTGTCAAGCAACTGCTTAAAGATAAAATAACCTTGGTATCAGGTCATTCTGGGGTTGGCAAATCAACGTTGATCAATGCAATCGTTCCTGAATACGGGTTGAAAACTGGTGAAATCTCCGATTGGTCTGACAAAGGAAAGCATACAACTACTTTTGCTGAAATGTTTGATCTTCCTTTTGGAGGGAAGTTAATTGATACGCCTGGTATTCGTGAGTTGGGAATTGTCGATATAGAAAAACAGGAGCTATCCCATTTTTTTCCAGAGATGCGCGCGTTGATGAATCAATGTCGATTTCATAATTGCAGGCATATCAATGAACCCGGTTGTGTCATTATGGAAGCTGTGGAAGAAGGCGATATTGAGAGTTCCCGCTATGATAGCTACCTCAGTATATATCATAATGAAGATAGTAGATCTTAATCTTTATAAAAATATAGCGCCTT